>NZ_JBSGEZ010000034.1:0-78765 GCF_053603155.1 Nocardia sp. NPDC004260
CTTTCTGTCGCAAGGAGACATGATCAACCAAGGGCTTCACCCATGATCACCCGGGGTATTGAAAACCCAGCCCAGAGGTTAAAACTCAAGCTAGGCCGGGTACCGTATGTCGAGGCTCACATTTCGACGCCATGTCGGTTGGTGTGACCGTTCTCGTGCGGGAGCACCGGCCGCCGCTCCGTAGACTGATCGGATCAGATGCGCTATCCGGAGGGAGCTAGTTCAGGTGGGAGTGCTTTCCCGGGTCGACACGCCCGATGATCTGCGCAGGCTGACCGTGCCGCAGGTGCGCGAGCTGGCGGAGGAGGTCCGCGAGTTCCTGGTGCGCAAAGTCGCCGCGACCGGCGGGCACCTCGGCCCGAACCTCGGTGTGGTCGAACTCACCATCGCCCTGCACCGGATCTTCGACTCGCCGGCCGACCCGTTGATCTTCGACACCGGCCACCAAGCCTACGTGCACAAGATCCTGACCGGGCGCAAAGACCAGTTCGACTCGCTGCGCAAACAGGGCGGCCTGTCCGGCTACCCGAGCCGGGCCGAGAGCGCGCACGACTGGGTGGAGTCCTCGCACGCCTCGGCGGCGCTGTCCTACGCGGACGGCCTGGCGAAGGCGTTCGCGCTGAGCGGGCAGGACCGGCACGTGGTCGCGATCGTCGGCGACGGCGCGCTCACCGGCGGCATGTGCTGGGAGGCGCTGAACAACATCGCCGCATCCGACCGTCCGGTGGTCGTCGTGGTGAACGACAACGGCCGCTCCTACGCGCCCACCATCGGCGGTCTGGCCGAGCGGCTGACCGCGCTACGCACCCAGCCCGCCTACGAGCACGCCCTGGACGCGGGCAAGCGCATCCTCAAGAGCATCCCCAGGGTGGGCGAATCGGCGTACTCGATGGTGCACGCGGTGAAGGCGGGCATCAAGGACGCGGTCAGCCCCCAGGAACTGTTCAGCGACCTCGGCCTGAAGTACGTCGGTCCGGTGGACGGCCACGACGTCGTCGCGCTCGAGGCCGCGCTGCGCCGGGCCAAGGACTTCGGCGGCCCCGTCGTGGTGCACGCGGTGACGCAGAAGGGCCGCGGCTACGCGCCCGCCGAGAACCATGTCGCCGACCAGATGCACGCCTGCGATCCCATCGACCCGCTCACCGGCGTCCCGGTCGGGGGTCCGAAGGCGCGCGGATGGACCTCGGTGTTCTCCGAGGAGCTGATCGCGCAGGCCGAGCGCCGCGCCGACATCGTCGCCATCACCGCGGCGATGCCGGGCCCGACCGGACTGGCGGCGTTCGGGGAGCGCTTCCCGGACCGGATGTTCGACGTCGGCATCGCCGAACAGCACGCCATGGCCTCCGCCGCGGGCCTCGCGCTCGGCGGCATGCACCCGGTGGTGGCGATCTACTCGACCTTCCTCAATCGCGCCTTCGACCAACTGCTGATGGACGTGGCGCTGCTGAAGCAGCCGGTCACCGTGGTACTGGACCGCGCGGGCATCACCGGCTCCGACGGCGCCAGCCACAACGGCATGTGGGATCTGTCGGTCCTCGGGATCATCCCCGGCATCCGGGTCGCCGCCCCGCGCGACGCCGCGACGCTGCGAGAGGAACTGGCCGAGGCGCTGGCCGTCAACGACGGACCGACCGCGCTGCGTTTCCCGAAAGGCAGTGTCGCCGAGGACGTCTCCGCGGTCGAACGGCTGGACGGCATCGACGTGCTGCGGATGGCCGAGCCGGACGGTGGATCGGTGCAGGCGGTGCACGGCGACGTGCTGCTCGTCGCGGTGGGCTCGTTCGCGGGCACAGCGCTGGAGGCGGCGAATCTGCTGGATTCCGAAGGCGTCTCGGTCACCGTCATCGACCCGCGCTGGGTGCTGCCGGTCTCCGACGCGCTGCTGAAACTCGCGGAGAACTACCGGCTCGTGGTCACGCTGGAAGACGGTGGCCTGCACGGCGGCATCGGTTCCACGGTGTCGGCCCGGCTGCGCAACTCCGGGCTGGACATCCCGACCCGCGATCTCGGTGTGCCGCAACAGTTCCTGGACCATGCCTCGCGCGGTGAGGTCCACGCCGAACTCGGCCTCACCGGCCCCGACATCGCCCGCCGGATCAGCGGGTGGCTGGCCGCTCGCTGACGCCGGAGCCACGGGCGAGCCGACGGAGCGGGCGCTAGTCCGACGGCGGCAACGCCGCGGCCAGTCGCGGGACGTCGAGTTCCCGCTGCCACGGCCGGGCGCCGCCGGACTTCAGGAATCCGTCGACGGCGGAGGGCTCCACCACCTCGTAGTCGGGCAGTCCGTCCCAGCACAGGCGGCGAACCAGGTCCGGCGCGAGCAGGTTCTCCACCGGGATCGCGTGCTGCGCCGACAGGTCGGCCATGGCGGCTCGTGCCCGGGTCAGGCGCGCCGCCGCGGCCGGGTCGCGGCGCTCCCAGCGGTTGACCGGCGGCGGGCCGTCGAACGGCTGGGTGAGCGGCGGGAGGTCGCTGTCGGGCAACGTACGGCCGCGCTCGATCGCGGCGAGCCATTCGCGGGAGTACCGGCGCTGGCGCGGACCGCCGAACACCGGCAAGGTGCGCAACTGCGCGATGGACCTGGGTTCCGCGGCCGCCGCGGCGATGATCGCGGCGTCCGGGAGGATGCGGGCGGGCGCCACGTCGCGGGCACGGGCCAGCGCGTCCCTCGCGGTCCACAGCTCGCGCACCACCGCCAGTTGCCTGGTGCGGCGCAAGGTGTGGATGCCCGAGGTACGCCGCCACCGCTCGGCCTTCGGCGCGGGCGGGTCCAAGGTGCGAATGTGCTCGAATTCCTGTATCGCCCAATCCGTTTTGCCCTGCGCATCGAGAGCGTCGGCCACGGCGTCGCGCAGTTCGAGCAGCAGTTCCACGTCCAGGGCGGCGTAGTTCAGCCAGTCGGCGGGCAGCGGCCGGGTGGACCAGTCGGCCGCCCCGTGCCCCTTGCGCAGCGCGTGGCCCAACAGCCGCTCCACCATCGCGGCGAGCCCGACGCGCTCGAAACCAGCCAGACGTCCGCCGAGTTCGGTGTCGAACAGCCGGGCCGGGCGCAGACCCAGTTCGGCCAGGCCGGGAAGATCCTGGTCCGCGGAGTGCAGGACCCACTCCAGCCCGTTGATCGCGTCGGCCAGCGGGCCGAGGGCTTCGGTGACCGGGATCGGGTCGATGAGGAACGTGCCCGCGCCCGCACGGCGCAGCTGGATCAGATAGGCGCGCGCCGAATAGCGGAACCCGGAGGCGCGCTCGGCGTCCACGGCCAGCGGGCCGGTGCCCGCGACCAGCCGGGCGGCGGCTGCGCTGATCTCGGCGGCGGTGTCCAGTACCGGTGGCACGCCCGCCACCGGCGCGAGCAGCGGCGTCGCGGCCGAGGGTTCGGATTCGTCTGGTACGGACATGGTGTTGAACTTTACGTGCCGACGCCACGGCGCCGCCGTCCTATCGGCGCATAAGTGTGTCGGCGAATCGGGCGCGATGTGCCCCGCACCCCGGGCGAGGGGGCTCCGGCGCAGGTCACGGCACGCCGACAGGCGTGCTCAGGGGTGATCGCCGGACAGGCCGGGCCGGATCTGCAGCTGGGTCACCCCGGCCGGCGGCAACCCCGCCGCGTAGGCCAGTACCTCGCAGAACGCCTCCAGATGCGGGCGCATATCGGTGGTGACCGGCGTCCACGACGCGCGTATCTCCAGCTGATGGGCGCGCGGCGGGCCGGCGATGTCCCCGTAGCGCACCGAGCTGGTCGAGGTCACCGTGCCGCCGAGCGCGGTGAACGGCTCGGTGCGCGACTCCAGCGCGTCCACCAGCCAGCTCCACGCCACCTCGGGCAGCAAAGGATCGGTGGCGAGCGCGGCGTCGATGTCGGCCTGGATGTAGGCGACCAGACGCAAGGTGCCGTGCCAGGTGTCGTCGCCGTCCGGATCGTGCAGCAGGATCAGCCTGCCGAACGCGTCGCCTTCGGAATCGGCCGGTACGACAGGGGTTTCCGGATGAGCGACCTCCGCGCCGATGGCGTAGGAGAACGGTGCGAGTCGTTGCGGGGGCCGGATGGGCGCGAGCTCGATCCGAGGGTGCACGGTAGCGGTGCCCATCGCCTCGACCGCGGCGCGAAACTGAGCTGGCTCGCCATGAGGTCCTTCGGTCGGTGCGGCGCCGTCGCGGAAGTCGAGCGGTGTCACGAAAGCTGACGGTAGACCTTGTGCACCCGGCGCAGTCGGAGGCGCGCCGCTACGGGCCATGCGGCGTCCGTGCGGTCATCGCTGCCGCCTCCGCGTCCGCCCCTCCCATCGGGCCCGCATACGATAGCCGTGATGAGCACTCATACCCGCCGCCGGTTGACCGATGCCCCGTTCCTGGCCGCTGCTACCGGCGCGACGCCCAGCAGGCGTCCGGTGTGGTTCATGCGCCAGGCCGGACGCTCGCTGCCCGAGTACCGCGGGGTGCGGGCGGGCATCGGGATGCTCGAATCCTGCTTCGATCCCGAGCTGGTGTGCGAGATCACCTTGCAGCCGATTCGCAGGCACCGCGTCGACGCCGCGATCCTGTTCTCCGACATCGTCGTTCCGCTGAAGGCGGCGGGGATCGACCTGGACATCGTGCCGGGCGTGGGGCCGGTGGTCGCCGCGCCGGTGCGGACGGTCGACGACGTGCGCGGGCTGCCCCGGCTGCGCCCCGAGGAGGTCGGGGCGGTGACCGACGGCGTGCGCCTGCTGGTCGACGCGCTGGGGGAGACGCCGCTGATCGGGTTCGCGGGCGCGCCGTTCACCCTCGCCTCCTACCTGGTCGAGGGCGGTCCGAGCAAGAACCACGAGCGCACCAAGGCGATGATGTACGCCGATCCGCGGACCTGGCACGAGCTGCTGGGCGTGCTCACCGACATCACCATCGCGTTCCTGCAGGCGCAGTTGGCGGCGGGCGTCGACGCGGTGCAATTGTTCGACTCCTGGGCGGGCGCCCTCTCGCTGGCCGACTACCGCAATTTCGTGCTCCCGCATTCGGAGCGGGTGTTCGCGGAGATCGCCGAGGCGGGCGTGCCGCGCATCCACTTCGGTGTGGGGACCGGCGAACTGCTCGGCGCCATGAGCGAGGCGGGCGCCGACGTGGTCGGCGTCGATTGGCGGGTACCGCTCACCGAGGCCGTCCGCCGCGTCGGGCCCGGAAAAGCGTTGCAGGGCAACCTCGATCCCGCCGTGCTGTTCGCCGGACCGGAAGCGATCGAGGAGCAGGCCCGGCGGATCGCGCGCGAAGCGGACGAGGCGATCACCCTCGGCGCCGCGGGGCACATCTTCAACCTGGGCCACGGGGTGCTGCCGGACACCGATCCGGGCGTGCTGACCGCCTTGGTGGAACTCGTCCACGAGCTGTAGCGCGGGCGAACGCGGGTAGGCCGCCACGGCGTCGAGCGCCGCGGTGCGGCGGCTGCGTCGAGCGCTGAGTCCGGATCCGCCCGCTGTCGTCGCGGCGCCCGTGTCGGGCGTACCCGGCCGCCAGGCCGACCCGCGTACCCACGCGCCGATGCCCGGCATCCATCCGCGAGCGGTCGAGGCGGTTCAGGTTCCCATCTGCCGAGTCGAGTCCGGCCGACAACCGTATCCGTCATCGCCGCGGACATCGTGGACACAGTGTGTTCCGAGTCATCCGGGCGCCTACCGTTGGACGGCCGCCGTCGCGGTACGCGATACGGTCGAGGCATGCGTATCGCGGTGGTCGGCGGTGGGATCAGCGGGCTGGTGGCCGCGTATCGGTTGCGGATGTCGCTCGGGCCGGATGCCGACGTACTCGTGCTCGATCGCGCCGAACGGGTCGGCGGCATCCTCTACACGGGCGAACTGGGCGGGGAGCCACTGGATCTCGGCGCGGAGGCGTTCGTCGGGCGACGGCCGGAGGTACCCGCGCTGCTGCGGGAACTCGGGCTCGAGTCGCAACTGGTGACCCCAGCGGGTCTGCGGCCGTTGGTGTGGTCCGCCGGCATCGCGCACCCGCTGCCGGAGGGCACCTTGATGGGTGTCCCGGCGAACGCGGAGTCGATGCGCGGGCTGGTCGACGCCGAGACACTGGCACGCATCGCCGCCGAACCCGACCGGCCGCTGGACTGGGAGCCCGGCTCCGACACCGACGTCTACCGACTGGTCGCCGACCGCTTCGGCGCGCAGGTCGCCGAGCGCACCGTGGACCCGCTGCTCGGCGGCGTGTACGCGGGCAGCTCCCGCTCCATCGGTGTCCGCGCCGCGCTGCCCACGCTCGCCGCCGCGCTGGACGACGGCGCGCCCAGTCTCACCGCCGCCGTCGGCGCCGCCCTGCCGCCGCCCTCGAACGCGCCGGTCTTCGGTGGCATCCGGGACGGCTACCGGGTGCTGCTCGAGGCGCTCGCCGAACGTTCCGGGGCGCGGTTCGTCACCACGACGCCGGGCACGCGTCTGGCCAGAGGGCTGCGCGGTTGGGTGGTCGACCCGATCGGCGCCGTCGACGCGGTGGTGCTCGCCACCCCGGCGCCGGTGACCGCGCGACTGCTGACCGCCGTCGCCCCGGTCGCCGCCGCGGAACTGTCCGGTGTCGAACTCTCCTCGTCGGTGGTGGTCGCGCTGGCGCTGCCCCGCGAGACCGCCCTGCCACAGAACTCCGGCATCCTGGTGGCCACCGGAGAGCCGCTGCGGGCCAAAGCCTTCACCCTGTCCAGCCGCAAATGGACACATCTCGCACAACGTGAAACGGCGCTCGTCCGTGTCTCTTTCGGCAAGTTCGGCGACGACTCCCCACTGTCCTGGCCCGACGCCGAACTCGTCGCCGCCGCCACCGCGGACCTGGCTACCGTCACCGGGGTCGCGATCGAGCCCGTCGAGGCCGTCGTACAGCGCTGGCCGGGTGGCCTCGCCCAGTACGCGCCCGGCCATCCGGCCCGCATCGCGGCCGTCGAAGCCGAGGTCGCGGCGCTGGACGGGCTGGCGGTGGCGGGCGCGTACCTGCACGGCGTCGGCGTGCCCGCGTGCGTCGCCTCCGGCGCGGCCGCCGCACAGCGCATCGCGGCGGAGGTCGGTGCGGGCACCGTACGCTGACCGTCGGGTGTCGCGGTCTTCACCAACAGGCCTAGGTCGAGATCTGCTACGAGGAACCGACTCCCGGCACGGCCGGGCCGATCTCTCGGTGCTGAACGTGCCCGAGGACGCCGACATATACCTCTGCGGTCCATCCGGGTTCCTGGGCGATATGCAACGCCAGTTGCTCGCCCTCGGCATCCCGGACGCCCACGTGCACATCGAGCAGTTCACGCCCGGCGACGCGGGCGCTCCAGAGCGAGTGGCACGATAGTGCTATGGCGCGACTCGACTATCAGGCTCTCAACTCCACCATCCGCTACCTGATGTTCTCGGTCTTCCAGGTGCAGCCCGGAGTGCTGGGCGAGGACCGGGAGGCGGCGACCAAGGAGGCCAAGGCGTTCTTCGACGGCCTGGCCGACCGCGACGTCGTGGTCCGCGGCATCTACGACGTGGCCGGGATGCGCGCCGACGCCGATTTCATGATCTGGACCCACGCCGAACGCGTCGAGGACCTGCAAGCCGCGTACGCCGACTTCCGCCGCACCACCGAGCTGGGACGGGCCAGTGCACCGGTCTGGAGCAACGCGGCGCTGCACCGCCCCGCCGAGTTCAACAAGAGCCACATCCCGGCCTTCCTGGCCGGCGAGGAGGCAGGCGCCTACATCTGCGTGTACCCGTTCGTCCGGTCCTACGAGTGGTACCTGCTGCCCGACGCGGAGCGCCGCCGGATGCTGGCCGAACACGGCAAGGCCGCGCGTGGCTACCCGGACGTGCGGGCGAACACCGTCAGTTCGTTCGCGCTCGGCGACTACGAGTGGATCCTGGCCTTCGAGGCGCCCGAATTGCACCGGATCGTCGATCTGATGCGTGACCTGCGCGCCACCGACGCCCGGCGGCACGTGCGCGAAGAGATCCCGTTCTTCACCGGCCCCCGCGTGGAGATCGAGCAGCTGATCGCCGCTCTGCCCTGACGCGCCCTGCCCCGGTGCAGGCAAACGCTTGCCCGAAGTTTTCGGGGCATGCGCCGAGCGCCGGGGCTTCGTACGCTGCCCGTGAGCGTCGGGCTGGTTACTCCGCTGCGCTGTCCGAGGGGTGCAGTCGCAGGGCGATGGAGTTGATGCAGTAGCGCTTGTCGGTGGGCGTGTTGTACCCCTCGCCCTCGAACACGTGGCCGAGGTGGCTGTGGCAGTTCGCGCACAGCACTTCGACCCGATGCATGCCGAGCGAGTCGTCCGACCGGAGAATCACCGCGTCGGACGCGGCCGGATCGAAGAAGGACGGCCAGCCGCAGTGCGAGTCGAACTTCTCGGTGCTGCGGAACAGCTCGGTGCCGCAGGCCCGGCACACGTAGATGCCTTCGGTTTTGGTGTCGGTGTACTCGCCGGTGAACGGCCGCTCGGTGGCCGCCTCGCGCAGCACCGAGTACTCCTCGGGGTTCAGCTTCGACCGCCATTCCTGCGGCGAGAGCTGGATCCGCGGCGCGGGCAGGGACGTGTCGGCTTCGGAACTCATGGCTCCACGCTAATACGATTCTGCTCCGCGGGGGCCGAACCGTTTTGTGGCCTGTGGGTTTCCGCCGGGAGAGCCGCGGCGACCGGCGGCTGCGGCTGTTCGCCGCGCGGGTCCGGGGCGGAACTCATCCACGCGGGATCGATGCCGAACGGCAGTCTGCCTGCCCGCCGCGCGGCCAGATAGCGGTCGCCGAGCACGCAGAACACGACGATGAGCAGCAGGCCCCAGCCGAAGGTGATGCGCAGGTACTCCAGGTTGCGGCCGATGTGCTGCCAGCGGTCCGATAGCCACTTGTCGTAGCTCATGAACCCGAAGATCGCCAGCCAGGCCGGCCAGTTGCGCAGCACCGAGTTGCGCAGCACGACGGTCATCAGGAAGGGGAACAGCATCATCGAGTAGTACATCTGCCCCAGCGAGCTGAGCAGGAACGAGGCCGTCAGCAGCACGCCGGAGGAGGTGCAGACGAAGAACAGTTCGTCCTCGCGGTAGTAGCGGTACAGCAGCCACAGCGAGATCAGCACGAGCACGCCGAGCGCCACGCGCATGCCCCAGGTCAGCCACGGCGGCAGTCCGTAGTACTCGCCGTTGCCGACGATGGCGCTGTTGAAGTAGTCGCGGGATTCGAAGAGGTAGGGCGCGGTGCGGGTGATGAACTTCTCCGGATCCTTCACCAGCGGCCAGGCGATCGCGGTCAGCGCCAGCGGCACGCCGAGCGCCGTCACGAACACTTTCCACTGCCCGCGCGCGAGCGCGATCAACAGCAACGGAGCCAGGGTCGGTTTGACCGCGATACTCAATCCGAGGGCGGCGCCCGCCCAGAGGTCGCGCCGCTTCAGCAGCAGGTGGATGAAGATCAGTTCCGCCAGCAGCACGCAGCCGTTGACGTTGGTGAACACCAGCGTGTTGATCACGGTCTCGGAGGAGAACATCGCCAGCAGCAGCGCGGGCGCGGCGACCGAATTCAGGGTGTACCGGAACAGCCGCAGCAGCAGGTACCAGGCGATGAGAATCGCGATCGCGTTGAGGGCGATGAACAGCCAGCGCGACTTCTCGTAGTCGATGGCGGCGATCGGCGCGATCAGCAGGGTGCCGCTGGGCGGGTACAGGTAGTGCGGGTCCACCGAGTCGAAATTCGCGGTGTAGACCGGCCGCCCGTTCAGGAAGTCGAACGACGCCTGGTAGACAGGCCTGTAGTCGTCGGTGATGAAGCCGTTGACAGCCTTGATGAAAACCCGGTTCAGCACGGTCATGACCGCCAGGGGCCAGAGCGCGAACTTGATCACCTCGGCGGTGGTGCGAGCGGTCCTGGGCTCGAGCTGTCGAAGGAACACTGGGGCACGGTACACCGGATGGGTTACCGGCGGTTGGCCGGACCTGTCGGACGCGCCGCTCGAACGGCTCCCCACGCCCGGGCTACGCCGGGCAGGCGGTGCCATCCGCGGGAAGTTTGCCGTCCTTCAAATAGTCGAGCACCGCCCGCTGCGCGCAGCCGGAATGCGTGGACACCGGATGCCCGAAGCCCTGCCAGGACAGCGCCGCGTGCCGGGCGCCCGCCGCGCCTATCGCGCCGGTCACCGAGGACTGACCGCCGTTACCGACCACCGGATCGGCCACCCCGCCCAGCACGAACACCGGAATACCCAGCTTTTCGGGCAGCGGAGGCGCGGTCGACACCGGCCAGGCAGCGCACTCCATCAGGCCGATGGCCGCCGCTTTGCCGAAAACCGGATACTTGCCCGCCCATGAGCCCGCGAGTTCGTTCGCCTTGGCCGGTGTCGGCGGCAGCTGTGTGTCGGTGCAGCGGTTGACGAACTGGCCGTCGCTCGCGGTGGCAGCGGCCTCCTGCCTGATCAGGTTGCTCAGCGGCCCGCGGTCGCCGCGTCCGGCCGCGGCCAGCGTGTCGGACAGCTCGGTGACCCGAGTGGCCTGGTCGGCGCGCGGGCTGCCGAGGAAGCCCGACACCGCGGTCAGCAACGCGTTCGCCGAGATGTCGCCGAGTTCGCCGCCCGCGGCACGGTTCACCAGATCGGTGACCGCGGCGCGCGGATCGGCCCCGAGTGAGCAGCCGACGCCGACGCAGCGCTGCGCGAAGGCCGTCAGCGCCGCCTCGGCACCCTGCACCGCCTGTTCGGCGCGGGTCACGGCGTCGGTGCCGACCGGTTCCGGGGAGTCGAGCACCAGCCGGGCGACGTGATCGCCGTACTTGCGGGCGTAGCTGAGCGCGACCTTCGCGCCGTTGCCCGTGCCCAGCAGCGCGATGTGGTCCACCTGCCATTGCCTGCGCAACTGCTCGATGTCGTCGGCGGCGTGCGGCGCGTCGAAGGTGCCTTCGTAGGGCTGCAGGAAGTCGCGGCAGGCGATGGTGCCGTCCTGGCTCAACTTCGTCATGCGCGCCACCGGGTCGCTTGCGCCGGGACCGGACTGGGCGTTGTCGGCCAGGCCACGGCGGATCTCCGTGGGCAGGCAATCGATCGGCTGCGAGCCGCCGATGCCGCGCCGGTCCACCGCGACGATCGGGCGGGCGGCCAGCAGCGCGGAGGCGGGGCCCGCGGCCAACCCGGCCAGGGTGGCGGAGGAGGAGCGATCCGAGCCCGAGGTGAGTACCAGCGGCGGCGCGTCGGCCGGGGTCTGCGCCAGCCTGGCCCGCAACGCGGCCGCGCGGAAACTGCCCAGCACCGTGCCCGTCGAGTCGATCGGGGTGGCGTACTCGGCGCAGTCGAGCACCAACCCGGCGGGCGCGGGGCCGAGTCCGAACTGATCCAAGGTGGGCTGGGTGCACTCGCGCCAGCTGAGGTCGGTTCTGGGCAGCTCGGCCCTGGGCGGAGGAGCGGGCGCGGCGGAGGTGGTCGCGGTGCCCGCGACCGGCGGGCGCTGCACCGCGACACCGGGACGATCCGACGGTCCCGCGCCGCAACCGGCGGTCACGATCGAGAGGGTGGCGGCAAGCACGGCGGCCCGAGTCCAGCGCATTGCTACAGCCTGCCAGGTTCGGACGGTTCTTTCATCGACGGGCCCACCGGGTGAGCATGGTGCCGTCGTCGTCCAGCAACACGTGCGCGCGCGTCATGCGGACGCGGAATTCGTGCGCCGACAGCGAGATTCGCCGCGCCGCGCCGCCGACCAGCAGCGGCGCGGTGGTCAGGCACAGCTCGTCGACCACATCCGCCTCCAGCAGTTCGCCGAACAGATGCGGGCCGCCTTCGGTGAGTACCCGCAGCAGGCCGCGCTCGGCGAGCACCCGCAGCAAGCCGCTGGGCGTCACCGCGATGCCACCCGCTTCGATCACCTCGGCGCCCGCGTCCGCCAGCCGCTGCTTGCGGTCGGCGGGCGCGGTGGACGTCGTGATGATCAGCGGCGGCACCTGGGTATCGGTGAGCAGGCGCGCGCCGGGGTCGATCGCCGCGCTCGCCGTGACGACCGCGATCGGCGGCGGTGCGCCGTCGGGATGCCCGCCGATGCCGCGCTCGTGGAACGCGCGGCGGCGCGCCGGGTCGGTGCGCGCCCCGCCGTAGTTCTCCGCGCGCGCCGTGCCCGCGCCGACCACGATCACCTCCGCCAGTTCACGCAGCAACATGAACACCGTTCGGTCGGCCGGGGTGCCCAGCCCTTCGGTCAGGTTGCCGCTGGTGGCGGCGCCGTCGATGCTGGAGACGAAATTGGCGCGGACCCAAGGCGCGTCGAGCGCGGCGGGGAAGGCGTACATCTGCGCGAGGTCGTCCGGGCCGAGTGCTGTGAGCTGGATCGCATTCTGGCTACGCTGCATGAAATCAGATCTCACCACGTCTTTAGGCTTCGTCCATGCAAGAACGCCTCGTCGATCGTCACCCGGAGGTCCCGGCCGATCAGCTCGTCGCCCAAATGGTGCCGCCGCCCATGTTCGACGAGGTGAGCTTCGCCTCCTACATTCCCGATCCGAAGGAACCGAGCCAGGCGGCCGCGGTCGGCAAGGCCGAGGAGTTCGCCGGGCAGGTCGCCAAGATCAGCAAGGCCGCGGGCAAGAAGAGCCTCTTCGGTAAGAAGAAGCAGGTCAGCGGCGCCGGCCTGTACCTGGACGGCGGATTCGGCGTCGGCAAGACCCACCTGCTGGCCTCGATCTTCCACAGCTCGCCCGCGCCCAAGTCGTTCGGTACGTTCGGCGAGCTGACCAATCTGGTCGGCGCGCTCGGCTTCGCCAATGCCCTCGAGCGGCTCTCGGGCAACAGCGTGCTGTGCATCGACGAATTCGAGCTCGACGATCCCGGCGACACGATGCTGGTCTCGCGCCTGCTGACCGAACTGTCCGCGGCCGGTGTCTCGATCGCGGCCACGTCGAACACCTTGCCGGGGCAGCTCGGTGAAGGCCGTTTCGCCGCACAGGATTTCATGCGCGAGATCAAGAAGCTGGGCGCCATCTTCGAGGCGGTACGCGTGGACGGGCCGGACTACCGCCACCGCGATCTGCCGCCCGCGCCGGAGCCCACCGCCGCCGCGGTCCTGGCCGAACGGGCGGCGCGCACACCGGGTTCCACGCTCGACGAGTTCGACGCGCTGCTGAAGCACCTCAGCACCCTGCATCCGTCGAAGTACGGCGCGCTGATCTCCGGGGTGTCGTCGGTGTTCGTCTCCGGTGTGCATCCCGTCACCGATCAGGCCGTGGCGCTGCGCATCGTGGTGCTGGCCGACCGGCTCTACGACGCGAGCGTGCCGGTGACGGTGTCCGGCGCGAAACTGGACGAAATCTTTTCCGCCGAGATGCTGGAGGGCGGCTACCGCAAGAAGTACCTGCGCGCCATCTCCCGCTTGCTCGCACTGTCGCGGTTCGAGGTGGCGGCCTAGCGCTGCGTGCCCGGCCTCGGCGGTCGGCGAGAGAACGGGGCAGATCCCACAGATCCGATGATTGGAGCAGCCGAATGGCCACTCGTTTCCGCGCCCCGGTCGCGATGGCGGCCGGCCTGGCGGTCGCCTTCGGGCCGGTAGCCGCCATCGCGCAGGCCGACCCGCCTGCGGCCGTCGTCGCCGATCCCTCCCTGCACCTGCAAGGGGTGCAGAACGCGCGGGACATCGGCGGGTATCGCACCACCGACGGCCGGATCGTGCGCACCGGTCTGGTGTATCGGACCGGGCAGCTGAACAACGCGACGCCGGAGGATCTGGCCGCGCTGACCGGCCGCCGCGTGCGCTCCGTGCACGACCTGCGCACGGTCTACGAGCGCGCGCTCGGTCCGGACCGGCTGCCCGCGGGCGCGACGGCGCACTGGGCCGACGTGATCGGCCAGGCTCCACCGGAGGTCATCGCCACCACGCTCACCGGAGGCGACGGCCTGTATCGCGCGTTCATCACCGCGCCCGGCGCGAACGAGGCGTTCGCTTCGGTGCTGCGCGATCTCATCGGCGCCGACGGCGCGGTGTTGTTCCACTGCACCGCGGGCAAGGACCGCACCGGCTGGACGGCGGCCGTGCTGCTCACGCTGCTCGGCGTCGATCGTGCCACGGTCACCGAGGACTATCTGCTGTCCAACCGATTCCGCAACGCGAGCGAAAAAGACCCGCTCAACGGCGTTCAGGGAGCCTGGCTCGACGCCGCCTTCGACGAGGTGGATCGAACCTACGGAAGTTTCGACGACTATGTCCGGGACGGCCTGGGACTCACCGGCGGCGAGATCGCGGCCTTGCGGGACCGACTGCTGGGCTGAGCGCGGCCTTCGGCCCGATACGTCCGCTTCGGCAGTTTCGGTGGCGTGCCGTGCACTACGATCCCGGCATGGCGAAGTTTGAGACATGGGACGGCCTGGAACTCAATTACCGGGTGTGGGAGGGCGAGGGCATCCCGGTCGTGCTGCAGCACGGAGTGGTCGCGGATACCAACGCGAACTGGATGAGCACCGGTGTGGTCGCCGCACTGCAGTCCGCCGGGCACACCGTGGTGTCCCTGGACGCGCGCGGTCACGGCCGTTCCGGCAAGCCGCACGACGCGGCGCGGTACTCGTGGCAGGCGATGGCGCGTGACGTACGCGCCCTCTACGACGAACTCGAATTCGAGGAGGTCGCGCAGGTCGGGTACTCGATGGGCGGGGTGATCTCGCTGATGGTGGCCGCGACCGACCGGCGGGTGCGGCGGCTGGCCGTCGGCGGTATCGGGTCGGGTGTGCTGGACTGCGGTGGCGTCGATCGCCGCGTGATCGACCTGCCGGATCTGCAGGCCGCGATGACCGGAGACGGCGCGGACGCGTCGCCGACCGCGAAGATGTTCCGGGTGCTCGCCGACGCGGTGCAGGCCGACGTGCAAGCCATCCACGCGGTGGCGACGGGTCTGGACGATCGTCCCATCGAGACGCTGGCGGACATCACCATGCCCGCGCTGGTGCTGGCGGGCGAGGGCGACCCCTTCGCCGCCGAACCGGAGCGACTCGCCGACGCCCTGCCGAACGGTGAACTGGCCGTGGTGCCCGGCGATCACCTGATGGCGGTGCTGGACCCCGCGTTCCACACCGCACTCGTCGATTTCCTGCGCTGAGGCGGGATCAGAAGACCAGCCGCAGCACGTAGTCGTGATGCACCTGGGTGCCGATGGTGAACGTCCTGGTGCCGGCCTCGGTGAAACCGTGTTTGGCGTAGAAGCGCCGAGCGCGGACGTTCTCCTGGTTGACGCACAGCCAGACGCCCGGATATCCCGCGGCACGCGCCCAGTCCAGCGCGGCGTTCATCAGCGCGGTGGACACCCCGGTGCCGTGCCAGCCGGGCAGCACGTACATCTTGCTGATCTCCACCATCATCGGGTGCGGCCCGACCGGCTCGGCCACCGCAGGGTCCGCGGGGCCGCCCGTGACCACCATCGCGTAACCGACGATGTCATCGTCCGCGACAGCCTTGAGCACGATCCGGGCCGGATCGCTCAGATATTCGCCGAACCGTTCGTCCGACAGGACCTCGCCGACGAACACCGCGATGTCGTCGGGCGTCGCCTCGGGCGGGCACGCCAGTGGAAAAGTCGCGGCGGCAACATCACTGAGCGCTTCCGCGTCCCACAGCCCGGCCCGGTCGACGATGACGGGGATGTTGTGCATGGCTACATCAGAGCATACGGATTTAAGAGAATGTCATTTCCAGTGGGACTTCTTCCTGGCGCATCCGCTGGAAGGTCCGCTGCACCGCTGATCGCACTACCCGGTGGCAGGTCCGAGTTCGGTGGGCTGGTCGAGCGTCCGCGAAGGAGGCGCGCTCGCGACCCGATCGGAGCGGAAGACGCGGGAGAGCCCGATCAGGGCCACGGCGAACAGCAGCGGGATCACGAATCCCACGCGGTGCCCGACGCTCGCCGCGACCGCGCCGACCAGACCGCCGCCGAGCAGTGTCCCCGCGTAGTTGAACAGGTTGAGACGCGCGATCAGTGCGTCGAGCTCCCGTCCGGTCGCGAGTTGCCCGGCCGCGCTGAAGCACAGCGGCGCGATCACGGGCAGCCCGGCGCCCGCGACGAGGAAGCCGGCGATCGCGACCGCCGGACTCGGCGCGGCCACCACGAGAGCCAGACCGAGGACTCCCGTGCCCGCGGCGGCCCGCACCACAGGGCGCGGACCGAAACGGCGCACCAGCGAATCCCCGGCGGTCCGGGAGACCAACGACGTGCCCTGATACGCGGCGAAGGCGAGCGCCGCCGTCGCCGAACCGGCGAGCAGGTCGTCGGTCAGGTACAAAGCCGACCAGTTGCCCACCGCGAGGTCGACCGCGAAGACGAACGCCATCGCGATCCCGAACCCGGCATACGCGCGCAGCGCGACGGTGGGGCCGGACGCGGCGGTCTCGATGGGACTCGTCTCCGCGTCCCGCACGCCGAGCAGTCCTCGTCCGAGCGCCCAGCCGAGCAGCAGCACGATCGCGGCGGCCGCGAGCAGCGATTCGCGCAACGTCACCTCCAGCGCCTCGCACCCGGACACGAACAATGCCCCGGCTATCGTTCCGGCGCTCCACGCGGCGTAGAACGACGACAGGATGAACGTCCCGTAGCCGTGCTGGATGAACACGGCCTGCATGTTGGTGCTCGCGTCGACGATGCCGACCGCGATCCCGTAGCAGCCGAGTGCGGCCACCAGCAGCGGCGTGTTCGGCGCGAACGCCGCCGCCGATCCGGTGACGGCCACGAGCAGCAGCCCCGTCCGCACCGCCGCTCGGCTGGACCAGCGCAGCGCCAGCCGCTCCGCGAGGACGCTGCCGCCGCCCGCCAGCAACGAGATCAGCACCACCGAGACGGCGATCACGCCGTCCGACAGCCCGAAACGCTCCTTCTGCTGCGGCAACTCGGTCAGCACGACGGCGAGGAAGAAGCCCTGTGCGCCGAACGCGAACGAGTTCGCGATCCGGGCACGCCGCAGGACGGGCGCGATCGAACTCATTGGCGCAGGGTAGCCGGACCCTGACGGCGACGCGCGCCGGGCCGGGCCGCGACAAGGGGCAACGCTGATCACAGGATGGTCCGGTCGCGCGGCCTGGCCGAGATCCGTGATCGGTGTCACCATCGAAGGGCCGCAACGATACTCGCGAATCAGGGGAACCGATCGGATGAGAGAGCTGCCCGCGGATTTCTTTCGCACGCCGCATGCCTTCTACCAGCAGTTGCGCGCTGAAGGGCCGGTGCATCAGGTCCGGTTGCGCACCGGTGTGCGCGCCTGGCTGGTGGTCGACTACGACGCCGCCAAGGAGGTGCTGCGCCATCCCGACGTCCACAAGGACCCGCACGCTCCGAAGGGCGCCCAGGCGCGGCGATCGGCCGCGGGTGGCAGCGGCGTCACGGCGGTCAACCCGCGCCTGAGCCTGCATCTGCTCAATTCCGACCCGCCGCGGCACTCGCGGCTGCGCAAACTCGTCACACCGGCGTTCGCGCCCGCGCGGATGGAGGCCCTCGCACCGCGGATCGTGGCGATCGCGGACGATCTGCTCGACGCGATCGATCGTTCGGCGGGCGCCGGTCCGGTCGACCTTCTCGCGGAGTACGCGTTCCCGCTGCCGATCACGGTGATCTGCGAACTGCTCGGCGTGCCGGTCGAGGACCGCGCGCGCTTCCGGGAGTGGTCGGCGGCCGTGGTCGACACACCCATGTCCACGCCGGAGGGCATTCGTGCCGCGACCGACGCCATCGTCGACTACTTCGACGACCTGGTCGCCCGGCGGCGCGCGGAGGGCTTGGGTGAGGATCTGATCTCACAACTGCTGCTCGCCACCGAGGAGGGGGACCGGCTCAGTCACGACGAGCTGATCTCCATGGCCTTCCTGATCCTGGTCGCGGGCCACGAGACCACGGTGAACCTGATCGGCAACTCCGTGCTGGAACTGCTCGCCGATCCCGCCCGCTACCTGGCCCTGCGCGACGACCCGGCGGGCGTCACACCGCTGATGGAGGAAACGCTGCGCCACAACGGCCCGGTCAACGTGGCGACCCTGCGTTACACCACCGCGCCGGTCCACCTGGCCGGCAGCGTCATCCCGGAAGGGGAGCTGGTGCTGGTCTCGGTGGCGTCGGCCAACCGTGACGAACGGCACTTCGCCTCGCCCGCGGCGTTCGACCCGGACCGCGGCACGAACGGGCATCTGGCCTTCGGCCACGGCATCCACTACTGCCTCGGAGCGGCGCTGGCCAGGCTGGAGGCCCGCATCGCGCTGACCCGGCTGGTGCGGCGCTATCCGCAGCTGCGGCCCGCCGTCGACGACGCGGACCTGCGGTGGCGGGAGAGCATTCTGATCCGTGGGCTGCTCGAGCTTCCTGTGGTTCCGGTGGGTACGCCCGTAGTGCGCTGAAGAGCGGATTCGGTCGACCGACTTTGCTGTGCGCCGCTGGCGACGTAATCTCTCGCGCATGACAAGCGGAAGCCGCATCGGGATCGTCGGTGCGGGTATCGCAGGTCTCGCCTGCGCGAAAGTGCTGAAACAGGCGGGTTTTCCGGTCGAGGTTTTCGACCGTGCACCCGATGTCGGTGGTGTGTGGAGCGCGACCCGGCGATACCCGGGACTGCAGACGCAGAACTCCAAGGACACATATCACTTCTCCGACTTCCCCATGCCTGCCGACTACCCGCGCGTCCTCGACGGGCAGCACATGCAGGCGTATCTGGCCGCCTACGCCGAGCACTTCGGGCTGACCGAGCACCTGCGGTTGGGCACCGAGGTGGTCGCCGCCGACCCGGTGGACAGCGGCTGGTTGCTCGAGATTCGCGATGAGAGCGGAATCCATCGCGCCTCGTGCGATCACCTGGTCATCGCCAACGGCGTTTTCAGCGAACCCGCGATGCCGGAGTACCGCGGCGCCGACTGGTTCCGCGCCGCGGGCGGGCGCTTGTGCCACTCCTCGGAGTTCACCGATCTGGAGTCGGTGCGTGGCAAGTCGGTCGTCGTGGTCGGCTACGGCAAGTCCGCCTGTGACATCGCCACCGCGGTGAGCGAGGTGGCGGCGTCCACCTCGGTGGTGGCCCGGCGGCTGTTCTGGAAGATGCCGCGCAAGCTGGCGCGGGTGATCGACTACGAGCGGCTGATGCTGACTCGCTTCGGCGAGGCGCACTTCCACTACCTACGGCCCCGCTGGATGGACCGGTTCCTGGACGGCCCCGGCGAATCGGTACGGATCAGCAACTTCGATCTGATCCAGGAACTGGTCATCAAGCACTCGCAGCTGCGTGAACTCGGTCTGGTGCCCGGCGGGCGGTTCGAGCAGATCGCCGAGAGCACCGTCAGCCTGGTGAGCGAAGGCTTCTACGAGCAGGTCGCCAACGGACGTATCACGGTGCACCGGGACACCACGATCACCGAGATGGGCGGTGGTCCGAAGGCGGCGCCCGGGATCCGGCTGTCCACCGGGCAGGTGCTGCAGGCGGACGTCGTGATCTGCGCGACCGGCTTCCAGCAGCGCGTGCCGTTCCTCACGCCGTACATCCAGCGCAGGCTGACCGATGAGCACGGCAATTTCCGCCTGCACCGTCAGATCCTCCCGTTGGAGGTCCCGAATCTGACCTTCGCCGGCTACAACTCCTCGGTGATCAGCACGCTGAACGCCGAGGTCGCCGCGCACTGGACCGCCGCGCTGCTCAACGGCAGCCTCGTCCTGCCGCCCGCCGAGAAACTCGACGAGGAGATCGACGCCCGGCTGCGCTGGATGGAGGAACGCACGCACGGTCACCACGCGCACGGCACCGCGGTCGTCCCGTTCTCCATCCAGAACATCGACGAGATGCTCGCCGACCTGAAGTTCCGCCTGCCGCTGCACACGCGCGTGGCGCAGGTGTTCCGCCGGATCAAGCCGGAGTCCTACCGGGGACTGGCCGGCCGTCGCAAGCCGGGGCCAGGGCCGGTGGCACGCCCGGCGGCGCCGATCGAGGCGGAGTTGCTTCCGTACGAGGGCGACAGCGGCCGGGTCAGCCACTAGAACATCGGGGCGGACCCGGGTAGGACCGGTCCACGCGGTCAGCGAGCTCTCCGATCGGTCCGGGCCGCGGGGTGGGCGACTGCGTGCGCACACTTGCATCGACTGCCGAACCGGCGGCCATCATGCGGCAAATCGTGCCGGGCCGTCCGATGGCCGATCGGTCTGCGGCGCTGCTTCATGGGTCCGGCGTGCTCGACGAGCACTGTCGGGCCGCCGCCCAGTCGGCCCGCGCGGGACGTATCCCCAGCTCACCGGCCAGCCGAATGCTGGCAACGGTGCCGTGCCCGCGGCGGCGGCCCGCTCGATCACGGACGGTTTCGCCTCCGCCTGTCCGGTGGAACCGCTCGGTTCGGACTCGCCGCGAGTTATCGTGCGCGCAATACCGGGGGCCGCTGTTTGCGTTGGCGATAATCCAAGGGTGGAAGCGCTGGACATGAATCTCCTCGTGGCCCTCGACGCACTGCTGGACACCAACAGCGTCACCTTGGCCGCGGAGCGCCTACACACCTCGCCGCCCGCGATGAGCCGGACGCTGGCCAGATTGCGCGACGTACTGGGCGACCCGCTGCTCGTGCGTGCCGGTCGCAACCTGGTGCCGACGCCGCGCGCACTGGAATTGCGTTACGAGGTCAGCACGCTGGTCGAGCAGGGACGCGCACTGCTGACGCCGCGCGACGACCTCGACCCGGCCGCGCTGCGCCGGACGTTCGCGATACAGGCGGGCGACATGGTGCTCACCGAACTGGCCGGGCCCCTGCTGTCCGCGGTGCGCGCCCGAGCGCCGGGCGTGACGCTGCGCTTCCTGCCCGACAGCGCCGAGAGTACCGGGGCCTTGCGGGACGGACGCGTCGACCTGGAGGTCGGCGTGATAGACCACACCGACCCGGAGACCACTGTGCGCAGAGTGCTCACCGACCGGGTGATCGGAGTCGCCGCCACCGACCATCCGCTGGTCACCGATCGCGTCACCGTCGCCGCGTACGCCGCCGCGCCGCACCTGAGCATTTCGCGCACCGGCCGTTCGCACGGCCCGATCGACGACCGCCTCGCCCTGCACGGCCGCACCCGGCGGGTGGTGGCCACCGTGCCCACGCTGACCAGCGCGCTGTTCGCGGTGCGCGGCAGCGACCTGGTCTGCCCCGCGCCCGCCTTGCTGAGCGCCGCCACCCTACCCGCGATCGGATTGAGCGCGTTCGAGATACCTCTGCCGTTGCCCGAAGTCGCCATCGGGATGGCGTGGCATCCGCGCAACACCGCCGACGGGGGGCATCGCTGGCTGCGCGATCTCGTCCAGCAGATCCTGTTGCGTTCGTACGCGGCGGCGCGTCCGCCGAAGCGGCGTCGCGTCAAGGCCCTTCAGGACATCGGGGGCGGGCTGGATAGCCGGTAGTCGGCCGGTCGGCGCTGCGCGTCGGTGCGGTCGGACTGATAGCCATTCGTCGTCGAATCGCCCGGCGCCGGCCCGAAGAGGTCGGAGCGGCCAAGCGGAGCCGCCGCCGTGCGCTTGAGTTCGTCCAGCATGGCTTGCAGCTTGTCCACGTGCGTGTTCTCGACCGGGGTGCGGTCGTCGTCGCCGGCGCGGTGCGCTCCGGTGAGTCCCACGCCCGGGGTGCCGGGGGCTGTGCCGTTCTCCGAGCCGTTGTGCGTCGTGCTGGGGGCGGACGCGACGATGCTCTCGTAAGCGGCGTTCTCACCGGGGGAGTACGAGGTGGCGGGTTCGCGCGAGGCGGTGAACGCCTCCTGCTGTCCCGTGCTCGGGTCGCGCGGTGCCGGCGCGGTGAAAGGCGATGCGGGCTCCCGTTGGACCGGAGTGGTGAAAGCGGGCTCACGGGACGGCGGGGCGGTGAAGCTCGCCGCCGGGTCGCGGGGCGCGGTGAAGTTCTGCCCGGACGTGGCGTTCGAATCGAGGGCGGTCGGCGTGGGCTCGCGCGGCGGTGTGAAGCTCGTCTGCGCAGCGGAACTCGGTTCGACCGCCGCGTGCACCGGCTCTCGCGGCGTGCGCTGCGGTCGCGCGCCGTTCGTGGCACCGGCCGGCTCACGGGAATCGCTCTTCTGCGCAGTGGGTTCGGCGCCGCCGTGCTGCGGCGCGCGCGCGTTCGATGGTCCCGCGGCTGCCCGGGGTAGCGGGCGTTGCGCAGTTCGTCGGTCCTCCTGCGCTGGGTCGTCACCGGATTCCAGGCGCTCCACCCTGGCATCGAGACTCGAGATGTCCTGTCCGGCACGGAAAGCCCACGCCTCGAGTTCGGCCAACCGCCCCTCGACGGTCGGTTCGCTCACCACGGTCTGCGCACCGTCGATCCGGGCCGCCACCGCGTCGAGCTTCTCGCTGACCTCTCGGAGAGCCGACGCGATACTCGCCAACATCGCGCCGACCGACTCGCCGGTCTGCTGACCGTGCTCCATCCAGTACCCACTTCCCCGTATCGGCCCAGCTCGCACTCGGCCGGACGATTCTATCCGCCCAGTTGGACATCCGCGGCTCGCGAAAGATTCGGCGGTGCACCGCCGATTCAAGACCTGATCGAAGCAGCCTAGGCCCCCGGAATCAGCCCCCTGCAGGCGGATTATGCGGCGAGCCGGTTTGTCCGGAAACGGTGATCGGTCATTATCCGCCCGAATCGCGTCCTGCGCGAGTTCACGCCCAGGGTGGCCGCGCGAAGGGCGTGCCGGTTGCCGAGGGGCCAGGGTTGTGAGCGGCCGGGCGCGTCGTGGGATGGCGGCAACTGTCAATTCAGCGTTCCCGCAGTGGCCGATGCCGTCCCGTGGCATGATGAAAGCCCTTGTGCCGCAGAGTGCAACGCTGATCTCGTCGCCAGGCCATGTGTGTGGCACACCCGGGCGCGGGGTGAACGGGACTGGCGAGGTAGCCGAGTCTGACGCACTCTTGATCTATGGCGTAGGTCGCCGGGCCTGCGGTGGTTTGTGCAGGGGAGTGGTCGCGTGAGAACGAAGCAGCGGGCGGAGATCGCCTGCGGGCGCCGAGCGATGCTCGCCGAGTTGGGTATCGGAGAGGCTTCCGGCCGTACCCGTGGATCGAAGACCGGTTACGCCTGCGGGTGCCCGGAATGTGCCGCCGCCCAGTGGGATATGCGGCGGCTCAAATACTGGTTGTGCGGCAGGCTGCTCGCCTACGGAGCCGACGAGGCCGAAGTGGATCAGCGCATCGGGACATTGCCGGTGGACGTGTACTGGCGCAAGGGCGACCGGATATACGCGATCGAGGTGCGCAGCGGTCCGCTGGAGCGTGGACTCGCTCAGGAGCACACCGAGCGGCTGCGCGCCGAGGGTTGTACGGACGTGTTGTGGCTGTGCCCACCCGGCTACTGGGTGCCGTACCTGCACGCCCTGGGCATCGCGGACTTCGCGCCCGCCGCCTGTGATTATCGCGCCGTCACCGGCGTGCTGGACACCGAGCACGCGATGGCGGCGCCGCGGCGTGAGCCGGTCGAGCTGCGCGAGTTCATCGAGGGCTGGGTAAGCGGCGAGTATGTCTGGGGCCATCGGGACGAGAGGACAGGAGGCTGGGCGACCGTGACCGACTGGGAGTACCACACGAAGACGCAGGCCACGGTCATCGCCCGGCAGCGCCAGGAGCTGGTCAACCAGCGCACCTCGCTGGCGGTGGCCCGGAAAGCCTTGCGCGACAAGCAGAAACATTTGCTGAAGATGACCACGCGCCTGGAGCGCGCGGAGCAGGCCGCGCAGGAACGGGCCGACGCGCTCGCCGCCGCCCAGCGCACGATCGCCGATCACGACCGGCTCGACAAGGCCCTGCGCAACACGATCGCCAAGCTCGAGGTGACCATCGGCCGCTGGCAGCTGATCACCATCTGCGCGATGCTGCTGATCGTCACTTTCCTGGCGGGGGCGATGGTGGTGCGCTGAGCCGGAACGGCGCGCGGTCCCACCGCCATTCGTGGCGCAGCACCAGCGCGAGGAAGTCCAGCAGTTCCAAGGTGGTCTTCGCGCGCACCTCGCGGAGCGCGGCCCAGTGCACGGGGCCGCGCTCGACGAGGTCGCGCAGCATCCGCTCACCAGCGGCGTCGACGGGGCGGGCGCGCAGATCCGGGACGCCGATGCGGCTGCCGGTCCATACCAGCCAGCCCCAGCCGTTGTCGTGCGCGTATGCCCGAGCGGCGGCGGATTTCACGACGTTCACGTGGAAGCCGACATGGCCCAGCGGCGTGACGTCGATCAGTACCGTGCGGCCGTCGGTGAGCCGCGCGACGATGCTCGGATAGTGCACCCGCTCCGCGCCGTCGAGTTCGTAGACGACCGCCGCGGGCTGTTCGAGAAAGGTCTCGACGAGATCGCCGGCGTTGAGGATCCGCAGCAGCCTGGCCTCCAAGCCGGAGTCGAACGGCACGTCGCGACCGACCTTGTCCAGATAGAAGCGCCCCCGGCCGTCGTCGTCGCTGTCCACGGTGCGCGCGGACGCGGTCGGGATCGCGGCCGCGGCGCCTGCGTGGGGCCAGTCGACCTGCCCCACCCAGGCATTCAGCTGACTCGTGGCGCGCGGCTCGGCGTCGTGTAGTTTCGCCAGGCGCCGGTTGGTCTTCTTCTGCCACGCCGCGATGCGCTGGGTGACGAATCCGGCGATTCGCTTGGCGTCCTCGGCGGGGTGCCCGGCCAGCCGGAGTTTGAGGTACGACAGCTCGGTCGCGGCGATATCGGTGTCGGTCGCGTACGTCTCCACCAGCAGCGCGCGTGTGAGTTGCCGGTCCATGGCGTCGAGGGGGTAGCGCGCGGACAGGACCGCGGCGGCGCGATGTCCGGAAAGCTGTGCCATCCGGATCATCTGCCCGACCGCTTTGGTGTGCAGTTGCCGCACCCGGTCGCGGGAAAGGTCGTAACGAGCGCCGATCCGGGCCAGTGTCTCGGGCTTCTCGCCACCGACTCCCAGCCGAGCTGTCAGCAGGTCGCCGTCCTTGGCCTTCCGGTCGGCGCGCAGCGCGATCAGCTCCCCGAGCACCTCGTTGACCTCTTCGAGTTCGAACGAGATGTCGTCGCGCAGGTCGAGTGACTCGGGATCGTCGTCATCCGGCGCCGCGCCTTGCGCGACCTCCGCACTGATCGTCACGCGACAACCCCCTGACTCGGCTCCGGCACTGTGCGCCACAGCGTATCCCCACCCACCGACACCCGGCCTTGTCCCGGCCAAGGGAGCACGCCGCCAGTAGGTACGGGATTGCTCACGGGTAGCCGACTATCTGTTCTCGAGCCGGACCGCGACGAATGGCCAGTGGAGGCTCGATCCGTGTGCGGGGCACAAACAAAATCAGACCCGGTGAAAACCGGGTCTGACCTCGTGAGACGGTGGTGCGCGATACTGGGATTGAACCAGTGACCTCTTCCGTGTCAGGGAAGCGCTCTCCCGCTGAGCTAATCGCGCGAGGTGGAGACGGGAATCGAACCCGTGTGCACGGCTTTGCAGGCCGTTGCCTCACCACTCGGCCACTCCACCGCGCAAAGGGGGACGGCGTAATGTTGCCTGGCCCTACCTCTCGAGCGGATGACGGGATTCGAACCCGCGACCCTCACCTTGGCAAGGTGATGCGCTACCAGCTGCGCTACATCCGCATTTCTGCCTCCCCGGGGCTCTTTTCCGGCCTCCGTGGTGCGAGACAGAACATTAGCGGACGCTCGGTGAAAGGTACAAATCCGCTGGTAGAACGGCGGAAATCGAGAAAGTTGCGAGCTGTGACTGTGGTGGCGCATGTGATGGATGGGGGAGGCGAGACGCGCGGTCGTCATCTCGATGGCCGAGGCGCATCGAATCGGCCATCAAACCTGGTTCGGTCGCGACCGGGCATGCCCGCCGGCGCGGGCCGCGCGCGGGGCGGGATGCCAGTCCGCGGCGGCGACTCCCCGCCGAACCGTCTCTGTCCGGATGGCGATTTGGTGAACCGCCGGTGGCGCGTGCTAATGTTTCGTCTCGTCCGGAGGGCATCTCGACGCCGCCGGAAACCCGTCAGGTCTCATAGCTCAGCGGGAGAGCGTCCGCCTCACACGCGGAAGGTCGCTGGTTCGATCCCAGCTGGGACCACTTCATTCCCCCCGATGTCCATGCTGGTCGGGGGGATTTTTTTATGTGGTCGGGCTTCCCCGTCCGGTGCGGGGTGCTTCGGGCCGCCGCTGCTCGTGCTCATTGTGTTGCATTGTGACCTGAGTCACATTATGGTAGCGGTTGCCGTCAACGGGAGCGGAAACCTTTTCACGCGCTTTGCGAACTCTTTACTATCATCTCGATCGCTGCGTCACGGGTCGCGCTTCCCTCGACCGGAGGAACGGCCCGAGCTTCGCCCGCCGCTCGCTTTCGATGCCAAGAACATGTTTGACCGACGAACCGGGGCCACCCCGGCGAAGGAGAAAATATGTCCACCGACACCGATTCCGCACCACGGACGTCGCCGCACGCACACCTCGCCGGTCGTCTGACCAGCGTCGGCCGTGCCGATCTACCTGCCTCGATCGTGGTTTTCCTGGTCGCGCTTCCCCTTTCGCTCGGTGTGGCGGTGGCCTCCGGCGCTCCGGTGGCGGCAGGACTCATCGCAGCCGTCGTCGGCGGTGTGGTGGCCGGATTGCTGGGTGGTTCCGCGATCCAGGTGAGCGGGCCCACCGCGAGCCTCACCGTGGTCGTCGCCGAGAGTGTGCACCAATTCGGCTGGGCGGCAACGTGCTTCATCACCGTCGGAGCGGGTGTGCTGCAGATCCTGTTCGGGCTGAGCCGGGTCGCGCGCGCCGCGCTGGCCATCGCCCCGGTGGTCGTGCACGGCATGCTGGCGGGCATCGGCGTGGTGATCGCGCTGCAACAGGTGCACGTGCTGCTCGGGGGCAGCTCGCTGAGTTCGTCGTTCGCCGCGCTGGTGGGGTTACCGCGGCAGCTGTTGTCGGTGCGCACCGGCGACCTGTGCGTCGGCCTGGTCGTCATCGGCATCCTGGTCGCTTGGCGCTTCGCGCCACCGCGGGTGCGCGTGCTCCCCGCACCGCTCGTCGCCGTGGTCACCGCCACGCTGCTGGCGCTCGTCCTGCCCACGCGGGTCGAGCACCTCGTGCTGAACGAGTCGTTGCTGGAGTCCCTGGGTCTGCCCGTCGTTCCCTCCGGCGGCCCGGCGGCCGTCGCCTCGACGGTGATCACGATCGCGCTCATCGCCAGCGTCGAAAGCCTGCTGTCGGCCGTCGCGGTGGACAAGATGCGGCCTGGTCACCGCACCGATTTCGACCGGGAGCTGATCGGGCAGGGATCGGCCAACGTCGTCTCCGGCCTGCTCGGCGGCCTGCCGATCGCGGCCGTCATCGTGCGCAGCATCACCAACGCGAACGCAGGCGCTCGCAGCAGGGCGGCGACCGTGCTGCACGGAGTCTGGATCCTGCTGTTCGCGGTGGCCCTGGCCGGCCTCGTGCGGCAGATCCCGACCGCCGCGCTGGCCGGACTGCTCATCTTCGTCGGCGCGCAGCTGATCAAGCTGGCGCACATCCGGCTGGCCAGGCGGGCCGGTGAAATGTACGTCTACCTGGCCACGGTGCTGGGTGTGGTGTTCCTGAATCTCTTGCAGGGCATGCTGATCGGTCTCGTGCTCGCGTTCGCGCTGCTGCTGTGGCGGGTGGTGCGCGTGCTGATCGTCGCGGCCCCCGTACCCGGCTCGCGCCGATGGGTGGTCGCTATCGACGGCACGTGCACCTTCCTGGCCTTGCCGAAGCTCACCGCGGAACTGGCGAAGGTCCCGGCCGACGCCGAGGTGACCGTCGAGATGGCCGTCGACTTCCTGGACCACGCTACGCACGAGTTCCTCACCGAATGGGCTCGCGAGCGCGAAACGCACGGTAGTGCAGTGGAATTCGTCGAACTCGGCGGCGAAAGGATGGCAACCGCCTTGGCCGGACCGCCCGAGCGCGGGCACTTCAGGCAGGTCGTCGACCAGGTCATCGGACCGTGGCGGCGCACGGGCGACCGGGAGGACCGCATCGCGGCGGGCATCGCCGCCTACCACCGCGGCCACGCCCACCTGCTGCGCCCGCACCTGGACAAGTTGCGCCATCGGCACGACGCCGACTCGTTCTTCCTCACCTGTGCGGACGCCAGGATCGTGCCGAACGTCATCACCAACAGCGGCCCCGGTGACCTGTTCACCGTGCGCAACGTGGGCAATCTGGTGCCTGCGCGCGGTGGGGACGTCTCGGTGGAGGCGGCGCTGATCTACGCATTGGAGCGGCTGAACGTGCGCGCGGTCGTGGTCTGTGGTCACTCCGGCTGCGGTGCCATGGAGGCGTTGCATCGCGAGGTGCGGGCCGGGGCGGGGCTGGGCGACTGGCTGGCGCACGCCCGGCCGAGCCTGGAGCGCTACCGGCTGGGGCATCCGGTCGCCGCCGCGGCGGCCGTCGCGGGATTCGGCCCGGTGGATCAGCTGGGCATGGTGAACGTCGCCGTGCAGCTGGAGACGCTGCACGCGCACCCGGTCGTGCGCCGGGGGATCGAGGAGCGGGGCGTGGCGGTGTCGGGATTGTTCTTCGACCTCGCCACGGCCCGGGTGATCGAGGTCATGGCCGACGGCATCGCGGAGTTCGGCGACGAGCGGCGCGGTATCGCGGCGGAACCCGTCTGAACAGGCATCGTGCGGTGGATCATGCTGATGGACGACGACCGGACAGTGGGGAATCGCACACAATCGGCGAACTTCTCAGGCTTTGCTAAGTCTTTACCAATAGACTTGCACTCGTTTACATCTCGACTCATCGCTGTGTCGGGACTGCTTCACCGCGAGATGCCGGTTCGCGGTCTTGTGCCCTGCTGGACATGTTGATCGTCAACCGACCTCGGCGAAACAGCCGAGTCGGCGAAGGAGAGTCATGGCTATCGATCACGATTTGGCCCCGCCACCATCGATGCCCGCACCGGCGGGCTCGGGCCGCGGTTCCGGACCACTGTCCGACCGCTTCACCGACATCCTCCGCCACGATGTGCCCGCTTCGATCGTGGTTTTCCTTGTCGCGCTGCCGCTTTCGCTCGGCATCGCGATCGCCTCCGGAGCCCCCGTCGCCGCCGGGCTCATCGCCGCCGTGATCGGCGGTATCGTCGCCGGAAGCCTCGGTGGTTCGGTCCTGCAGGTGAGCGGCCCCGCCGCGGGCCTCACGGTCGTGGTCGCCGAGACGATCAATCAATTCGGTTGGCGCACGACCTGTTTCATCGTCTTCGCCGCAGGTGTGCTGCAAATCCTGCTCGGCCTGAGCCGCGTGGCCAGGGCGGCGCTCGCCGTGGCGCCCGTGGTGGTGCACGCGATGCTCGCCGGAATCGGCATCACCATCGCGCTGCAGCAGATCCATGTGCTGCTCGGCGGTTCCTCGCACAGCTCGGCCTGGCGGAACATCGTCGGGCTGCCCGGGCAGTTGTCGTCCCTGCACGGCGGTGGCGCGCTGATCGGCGTGGTCGTGATCGCGATCATGCTCGGCTGGAAGTACCTGCCCGCCAGGGTCCGCGTCGTGCCGGGTCCGCTGGTCGCGGTGCTCGTGGGTACGGCGCTGTCGCTGTTGCTTCCGCTCGACGCCGTGCGCATCGTGCTGAACGGCTCGCTGTTCGACGCCATCGGCCTGCCCGCGCCGCCCCGCGGCGACTGGTCGGGCCTGGCGCTGGCAGTCGTCACCATCGCGTTGATCGCCAGCGTGGAGAGCCTGCTGTCCGCGGTGGCCGTGGACAAGATGCACTCGCGTAAGCGCACCGACTTCGACCGAGAACTGATCGGCCAGGGCTCGGCGAACGTGCTGTCCGGTCTGCTCGGCGGCCTGCCGGTCACCGGCGTGATCGTGCGTAGCGCCACCAACGTGCAGGCGGGCGCCCACAGCCGCGCCTCCGCGATCCTGCACGGGGTCTGGGTGCTGGTGTTCTCGGTGGCCCTGGTCTCCGTGGTGGAGCAGATCCCGAAGGCCGCGCTGGCCGGTCTGCTCATCGTGATCGGCATCCAACTGGTGAAGCTTGCCCACATCAAACTGGCGCGGCGCACCGGCGACCTGCTGGTCTACGCCGTGACGGTGCTCGGCGTGGTGTTCGCGAACCTGCTCGAGGGCGTGCTGATCGGTCTGGGCCTGGCCTTCGGCCTGCTGCTGTGGCGGGTGGTGCGCGTGGCGATCGAAGCCCGACAGGTACCCGGCACGCAGCGCTGGCTGGTCACCATCGACGGATCGGCCACCTTCCTCGCGCTGCCGAAGCTGTCGGCGCAATTCGCGAAGATTCCTCCGGGAGCCGACGTCACGGTGGAGATGACCGTCGACTTCCTCGATCACGCGGCGTTCGAGGCCATCGAGGAATTCGCCCGCCAGCAGGTGAACAACGGCGGCAACGTCGATTTCGTGGAGATCGGCGGCGCCAGGATGGCCCACGCCGCCGCGCAGCCGCCCGCGCGCAGCTTCGCACGCTCGGTCTGGGACGACATCCTCGGCCCCTGGCGGCGCGACGAGCGGCACGAGAATCCGGTCGCGGCGGGTGTGGCGGCCTTCCACCGCAGCCACGCGCACGTCGTCCGGCCGCATCTGGACGAGTTGCGCGACACGCAGGACCCGGATTCGTTCTTCCTGACCTGCTCGGACTCGAGGATCGTGCCGAACATCATCACCAACAGCGGGCCGGGCGATCTGTTCACGGTGCGCAACGTGGGCAACCTGGCGCCCGCCGAGGGGGACGCGTCGGTGGAGGCCGCGCTGGTGTTCGCGCTCGAGCAGCTGAACGTCCGCTCGATCGTGGTCTGCGGGCATTCCTCGTGCGGTGCGATGAAGGCGTTGCACGCCGGGGCCGAGGTCCCCGGCGTGGACGCCTGGCTCGCCCATGCGCGACCGAGCCGGGAGCGGTTCCACGCGGGCCACCCGGTGGCGGGCGCCGCGCGGGAGGCCGGTTTGGGCGAGGTCGATCAGCTGGCCATGGTGAACGTCGCGGTGCAGCTCGAGTTGCTGCACCGGCACCCCGCGGTGCGCAAGGCGGTCACCGAGCGCGGCGTCAAGGTGTCGGGACTGTTCTTCGACATCGCCAGTGCCCGGGTGGTCGAGGTGACCGAGAACGGGATCGCGCACATCGATGACGCGGGCCATCAGCCCGCTCCCGCACTCGTCTGATCGGACGGGGATGGGTGATCCCGCCCGGGCGGCCTGCTCGGGCGGGATCACCGTGTCCGGGCGAGTGGGATCGCGGTTCGCTGTGCCGAACCCTCGTACCCTGGGAAACGTGACGGCAGACCTGGAAACGAGCTCGGCAGATCGGCCGACCCGCTGGCGCGCCTTCCGTGCCGGGCTCGAACGACGACCTACGCTGTATCTCGGCTACCGGATCGTGGTCGCGGTAGTCGGTGTAGCCGTGCTCGCGGCCGGTGTCCTCGCGATCCCCTATCCCGGTCCCGGCTGGGCGATCGTGTTCGCCGGGCTCGGCATCCTCGCCACCGAATTCGCCTGGGCGCGCAAGGTCTTGACCTGGCTGCGGGACCGGTACCGGCAGTTGATGGACTGGTATTCCCGGCAGGGGCCGGTCGTGCAGGTGGCCGGAGCGGTCGGCACCGCCGCGCTGGTCGTGGCGACGCTGTGGGTATTGGGAACCTTCGGGCTTGTGGGTAGTTGGATCGGAGTCGAATGGGAATGGCTGCGCAGCCCCCTGTAGCGGTGACCACCGTTCCGGGGCGCATGCTCACCCAACCGGAATGGCTGGCCGCGCGTATCGCGGAGATGGGCCATTCCTGGGGGACCACGTCGCTGCGTATCGCGGGCACGCTGTGGTGGTGCATGGTCGCGTCCGCGCTGGTGGAGCAGATCGCGCGGGCGTACGCGCACGACGCGGAGGCCCCCGAGGCCGCGCTGGACCGGCTGGAGTGCGAAGTGCGCCCCGACGGCGGCATCGAACGGGTGCGCATCCCGGTGGACGGCGCCCGGGCTTCCGGTAGCGCGTCGGCGTTGCGCGAGACGCTGGCGACTGTCATCCCGCCGGTCGCCCGGGTGTCGAGCGCAGGCGTCCCCGCGTTGTGGGCGATCGTGGCCGACGCGATCGGCAACCGCGCACTGGATGCCGGGTCGCCGGACGCGGGCGCACGGCTGGCCGTCGAGGTCGGCGGCAAACTTCCGGTTCCGCGTTTCGTCGAGATCGGCGGACGCACCTTCGTGCGGCGCATCTCCTGCTGCCTGGTGTTCGAAGTCCCCGGCTGCGAGATGTGCACCAGCTGCCCGAAACGTTCTGCCGCCGAACGCATCGCACTGCTCGCGGACTTGGCCGCCGAGGGCTGACCATCCGGCGCGCGACAACTCGACGGGAACGCCGGGAATTTCGGCGTCACCCGGAGAGAGACCCGAACGCAGATCTCGCGCCACCCGACCGCTACGGCCCAAAACCCGGAGGGGCGGGCCGAAGCGGCGGGACAGTAGCATGGTCGCGCCGGACGAACTTGCGATCGGCCACCATCCAGCGGGACCCGCCCGCGCACGAGAAACGCCAAGGAGAGCGCAGCCGTGACCACCTCAGCCGCCATCAGCCCAGTCGCCCTCGTCCGGGTGCCGGCCGGGACGACGGCGGGCGCCGCGGTGCGCGAGGCCGGACTGTCCACCAAGGGGCCGGAGACAGTCGTCGTCGTCCGGCTGGACGGCGAACTCAAGGATCTGTCCTGGACCCCGGACGAGGACGTCGACGTGGAGCCGGTCGCGGCGAACACTCCCGACGGCCGCAACGTCATCCGGCACTCCGCCGCGCATGTGCTCGCCCAAGCGGTGCAGCAGGAATTCCCCGAGGCCAAGCTGGGCATCGGTCCCTACATCAAGGACGGGTTCTACTACGACTTCCGGGTCGAGCGGCCGTTCACCCCGGAGGATCTGGCCAAGCTGGAATCCCGGATGAAGAAGATCGTCAAGGGCGCGCAGCGGTTCTCCCGCCGGGTGGTCGAGGTCGACGAGGCCAGGGTCGAGCTGGCCGGTGAGCCGTTCAAACTGGAGCTGATCAGCGACAAGTCCGGAATCGATGATCCGGAGGTCATGGAGGTCGGCGGCAAAGAGCTGACCATCTACGACAACCTGGATCCGCGCACCGGCGAGAAGATCTGGGGCGATCTGTGCCGCGGCCCGCACATCCCGACCACCAAGTTCATCCCGGCCTTCAAACTGACCCGCAGCTCGGCCGCCTACTGGCGCGGTGACCAGAGCCGGGAGGACCTGCAGCGCGTCTACGGCACCGCGTGGGAGTCCCAGGAGGCGCTCGACGAGCACCTGCACCTGCTCGCCGAGGCGGAGCGCCGCGATCACCGCAAGCTCGGCCTGGAGCTGGACCTGTTCAGCTTCCCCGACGAGCTCGGTTCCGGTCTGCCGGTGTTCCATCCCAAGGGCGGCATCATCCGCAAGGAGTTGGAGGAGTACTCGCGCCGCAGGCACGTCGCGGCGGGCTACGAGTTCGTCAATACCCCGCACATCACCAAGGGCCATCTGTTCGAGGTCTCCGGCCACCTGGACTGGTACCGCGACGGCATGTTCCCCGCGATGCATCTGGACGCCGAACTCAACGAGGACGGCACGGTCCGCAAGCCCGGCCAGGACTACTACGTCAAGCCGATGAACTGCCCGATGCACAACCTGATCTTCCGTGCCCGCGGCCGGTCGTACCGGGAGCTGCCGCTGCGGCTGTTCGAGTTCGGCTCGGTCTACCGCTACGAGAAGTCCGGCGTGGTGCACGGCCTGACCCGGGTGCGCGGCATGACTCAGGACGACGCGCACATCTACTGCACCAAAGAGCAGATGCACAGCGAACTGACCGACACGCTGCGGTTCGTGCTGGATCTGCTGAAGGACTACGGCCTCGACGACTTCTACCTCGAGCTGTCCACCAAGGACCCGAAGAAGTTCGTCGGTTCCGACGAGATCTGGGAGGAGGCCACGGAGACCTTGTCCAAGGTCGCCTCGGCCTCCGGTCTCGAGCTGGTACCCGATCCCGGCGGCGCCGCCTTCTACGGCCCGAAGATCTCCGTGCAGGCCAAGGACGCGCTGGGGCGCACCTGGCAGATGTCGACCATCCAGCTCGACTTCAATCTGCCCGAGCGCTTCGACCTGGAGTACACCGCGTCGGACGGCACCAAGCAGCGGCCGGTCATGATCCACCGCGCGCTGTTCGGCTCGATCGAGCGCTTCTTCGGTGTGCTCACCGAGCACTACGCGGGCGCGTTCCCGGCCTGGTTGTCTCCGGTGCAGGTCGTCGGCATCCCGGTCGCGGACACTTTTGCCCCGCACCTGGACCGGGTGATCGAACGGTTGCAGGACGAGGGCATCCGCGCACAGGTGGACCGCAGCGACGACCGGATGCAGAAGAAGATCTTCAACAACACCGCCCAGAAGGTGCCGTTCATGCTGCTGGCCGGTGAGCGCGACGTGAACGCGAACGCCGTGAGCTTCCGCTTCCGCGACGGTACGCAGGTCAACGGCGTGCCGGTCGACGATGCGGTGGCCACCATCGTCGCGTGGATCGCCCACCGGGAGAACGCGTCGCCGACGGCCGAGGGTTTCGAAATCCGATCAGCGAACAAGGGTGGGGAATGACCGAGCGGACGGTGCCGGAGGGGCTCGCGGATCTGGACGGGACCGCGACCTCGGCCGACCCGGGCAGCATCGTGGACACCGGCGCCGGCGAACCGGATCGGCTGCAGCGCCTGTGGACGCCGTATCGAATGTCCTACATCGCGGAGGCGGCCACCCCTCCCAAGGATTCGACCGGCCACCCCTTCACCGACATCCCGAAGATGTCCGACGAGGACGGATTGGTCGTCGCCAGGGGCGAGTTGGTGTATGCCGTGCTGAACCTGTACCCGTACAACCCGGGACACATGATGGTGGTGCCGTACCGGAAGGTGGCGAACCTGGAGGATCTCACCGAGGCGGAGAGCGCCGAGTTGATGGCCTTCACCCAGCAGGCGATCCGGGTGATGAAGAAGGTGTCCCGGCCGCACGGCTTCAACGTGGGGCTGAATCTCGGCGGGGTGGCCGGTGGGTCGCTGGCCGACCACCTGCACCAGCACATCGTCCCGCGCTGGGGTGGCGACGCGAACTTCATCACGGTCATCGGCGGGGCGAAGGTGATGCCGCAGCTGCTGCGGGAGACCAGGGCGCTGCTGTCGGCGGCCTGGAAGGAGGCGTAGATGAGCGACCGGGCGGATCGGCCGTGCTGAGTTTCTTCGGCCGCGAGACGTTCGCCAAGGCGACGGCTCCACTGGGCCGCGCGCTGGTCGGCACCGGACTGACGCCGGACACGATGACGCTGATCGGCACCACCGCCTCCATCGTGGCCGCGGTCACGCTCTTCCCGACCGGACACCTGTTCTGGGGAACCATGGTGATCTGGTTGTTCGTCATGTTCGACATGCTCGACGGGGCGATGGCGCGGGCACGCGGCGGCGGCACGAAGTACGGCGCGGTGCTGGACGCCACCTGTGACCGGCTGGCCGACGGGGCCATCTTCGGCGGGCTGGCCTGGTGGGCGGTCTTCCACGAGCAGCACAAGCCGTTGTTCGCCGCGACGCTGGTCGTCTTGGTGACCTCTCAGGTGATCTCTTATGCGAAGGCACGCGCCGAGGCCAGTGGGCTGTCCGCGGACGGCGGCCTCATCGAGCGGCCGGACCGGCTGATCATCGTGCTGGTGGGCGCCGGATTCACCGGCATCGGTGGCTACTGGGGGATCGAATGGCTGACCTACGCGGTGCACGTGGCCATGTGGATCCTCGCCGTGCTCAGCATCGTCACCGTCGTTCAGCGGGTGCTGGCCGTACGCAACTCGCCGGGAGCGCGCACCGTGATCCCGACCGGGCAGTCGCAGCGCCCTGGCGCGGGCACCGCCGGCACCTCGGGGCTTCCGACGTGACCTCACCCGATGCCGGGCGCGAACCGATCGACGGTGGCGTCCGGGTTTCCGTCACGATGAATTGCGGACCTGCGGCTCGGGGGCTCGGATGACGATCGGGGAACAGCTCGGCGCCGCCGGATACGCGGCGGGCTGGCGACTGGTGCGTGCGCTGCCGGAGACGACGGCACGACGACTGTTCGAGTGGGGCGCCGACCGGGTTGCCCGTCGCGCCAATCGGGAATTCCACGCGGGCGGCGCGCCGAACCAGTTGCGGCGCAATCTGGCGCGCGTGCTCGGTGTGCTTCCCGCCGACGTGCCGGACGAACTGATCGTCGCCAGCATGCGGTCCTACGCGCGGTACTGGCGGGAGGCGTTCCGGCTGCCCACGATGGACCATGCCGCGATCGACTACGACGTCGGCGGGCTGGAGCATCTGGATGCCGCAATTGCGAAGGGCCGAGGCGTGCTCTTGGTGCTGCCGCATTCCGGCAACTGGGACATTGCGGGCGTCTGGCTGGTCCAGCACTACGGCGGCCCAACCACCGTGGCCGAGCGGCTGAAGCCGGAGTCGCTGTTCGAGCGGTTCGTCGCTTATCGGGAGAGCCTCGGCTTCGAGGTGATCCCGCTGACCGGCGGTGAGCAGCCGCCGTTCGGTCTGCTGGCGGCCCGGCTGCGACAGAACAAGATCGTGTGCCTGATGGGCGAACGCGACCTCACCGGCAAGGGCGTGCCCGTGCAGTTCTTCGGTGAGCGCACCTGGATGCCAGCGGGTGCGGCGAAACTGGCGATCGAGACCGGCGCGGCATTGCTGCCGGTGCACGCCTGGTTCGAGGTCGACGCCGATGGCCGAGAGGACTGGGGCCTGAAAGTCGAAGCGCCGCTGAATGTTTCCGATGGCGTGGCGGCGGCCACCCAGGCGCTGGCGGAAACTTTCGCGGCGAATATCGCCGAGCACCCCGCGGATTGGCACATGCTGCAACCATTGTGGGAGAGCGATCTCTCGCCGCAGCGGCGTGCCAGGATCGCCACCGCGCAGGCGAGCATCAAAGCCGAACAGGGGGACGTATCGCCATGAAGATCGGCATGGTCTGCCCCTATTCGTTCGACGTCCCCGGTGGGGTGCAGGCGCATGTGGTCGAACTGGCGCGAGTGTTCATCGAACGCGGGCACAAGGTGAGCGTCCTGGCGCCCGCGTCCGAGGGCACCCCGCTGCCGGAGTTCGTGGTGTCGGCGGGGCGCGCCGTGGCCATCCCGTACAACGGGTCGGTGGCGCGGCTGTCGTTCGGGCCCATGGCCTACACCAGGATCCGCCGGTGGATCGAGGGCAACGACTTCGACGTGCTGCACATCCACGAGCCGAACGCGCCGAGCCTGTCCATGCTCGCCCTGAAGATCGCCGAGGGCCCGATCGTGGCGACCTTCCACACCTCTACGACGAAATCGCTGGTGCTGAGCACTTTTCAGGGTGTGCTGCGGCCGTATCACGAGAAGATCGCCGGCCGTATCGCGGTGTCCGAGCTCGCGCGCCGCTGGCAGGTCGAGGCGCTCGGCTCGGACGCGGTGGAGATTCCCAACGGCGTCGACGTCCCGGCGTTCGCGCGCGCGCCGATGTTGCCCGGTTATCCGCGGCCCGGCGGGACGGTGCTGTTCCTGGGGCGCTACGACGAGCCGCGCAAGGGGATGGAGGTCCTGCTCGGCGCGCTGCCCGAGCTGGTGCGCAAACATCCCGACGTCGAGATCCTGATCGTCGGCCGCGGCGACGAGGACCGGTTGCGCCGGGAAGCGGGCGACCTGTCCGGCCACTTGCGTTTCCTCGGCCAGGTGTCCGACGAGGAGAAGGCTTCCGCGATGCGGAGCGCGGACGTGTATGTGGCGCCCAACCTGGGCGGCGAGAGCTTCGGCATCATCCTGATCGAGGCGATGGCGGCGGGCACCGCGGTCGTGGCCAGTGAATTGGACGCCTTCCGCCGGGTACTGCGGGACGGTTCGGCGGGCATGCTGGTCCCGGTCGGCGACTCGGCCGCGCTGGCCGCCGCGCTGCATGCCGTACTCACCGATGATGTACGCAGGGAGGGGCTCGTGCACACCGCGACCCAGGTCGTCGGCGAGTACGACTGGCCGGTGGTGGCCGAACAGATCCTGCGCGTCTACGAGACGGTGACCGTGGGTGACACGAGAGTGCGGGCCGCCGGATGATCACCTTCTCCGCGACGACCGTTCTCGTCCTCGCGCTGATCGCGGCGGTCGTCGTCGCGATCGGCCTGTGGGCGTACTCCACCGCCAATCGGCTCGACCGGCTGCACGTGCGCTCGGATCAGTCCTGGCAGGCGCTCGACGCGGCGCTGGCCCGCCGGGCGGTGGTGGCCAGGGCGGTCGCCATGGCGATCGCGGGTCCGGTGTCCGATCCGGCTCTATCGGAGCAGGCCGGACAACTGGCAGCGCTGGCGGACCGGGCAGAGCGCGCCGGCCGCGCCGAGCGCGAAACCGTGGAGAACCGCTTGTCCACCGCGCTGTCGGCGGTCGACATCGGCACGCTGCGCCCGCAACTCGTCGCCGAACTGGCCGACGCCGAGGCCAGGGTGCTGATCGCACGCCGCTTCCACAACGACGCCGTACGCGACACGCTGGCGCTGCGCACGCGCCGCCCGGTCCGCGTCCTGCACCTGGGGGGTACCGCGCCGCTGCCGTCCTACTTCGAGATCACCGAGCGCGCTACCCCGGCCGCGTCCACCGGCCTCGCGGTGGACACCATCCGCACCACCGCGCGGGTGGTGCTGTTCGACGAGAACGACCGCACTCTGCTGATGCGCGGCAACGATCCGAAGACGCCGCAGGTGTCGTTCTGGTTCACCGTGGGCGGCGGCGTGGAGCCGGGGGAGAGCCTGCGCGCGGCGGCGGTACGGGAACTGTACGAGGAGACCGGATATCGCGGGGATCCGGCCGCCCTGCGCGGTCCGATCTGGCGGCGGGTAGCGGTATTCCCCTTCAACGGGGAGCTGATCCGGAGCGAGGAGTTGTTCTTCGCCCTGCGGGTGCGTGGTTTCGACCCGCAACCGGCGAACCTGACCGCGATCGAACGCCGCTCCATCACCGGGCACCGATGGTGCACCGCCGCCGACATCGTCACGCTGGACCGCTCCGGCGAAACCGTCTACCCGTATCACCTGGACGAACTGCTGGCCGAAGCAGCTCAGGCCGCGTCGGGCACCGGCGATCCGGAGGTCCGCTCCATTCGCTGACCGGCCACGGAACACGTGTGATGTGTTTCACGATCGTGATAGCGTCGCGATGATCCAGGGCGCCGGAGGGTACTGCTGTCAGGGACGCATCTGCTTTCGGTGTCGTGGTCCCGCCGACGGCGGGGCTGTTCCTGTTCGGTTGTGGAGGTAGTTGGTCCATGTCGTACCTGCTGTTCGATTTCCTGTTGCCGCTGATCGGTCCCGCGGCCGCGGAGTACTGGGCGCAGTTGCTGGTGGTCGGCCCGCTGTGATCGGGCGCCCGGCGCGGACCGGGCAGGCCAGTGCGGCGCCGGGACGGCACGGCGGTCGAGTCTTCCCGGCGTAAGGCGCCATAACCGAGATCACACCAGGCCAGTGCACTTCAACTGGCTATCAAGTGGCCTTTTGCGGCCACCTAGAATCGTGACGTTCGTATGCGAGTGATTGATTGGCGCACATTGCCTGGAGGAGTTTGCCGTGACCACCCCCGAGACCACCCAGACCGTCGGTACCGCCCGCGTGAAGCGCGGCATGGCCGAGATGCTCAAGGGTGGGGTGATCATGGATGTCGTCACGCCGGAGCAGGCCAAGATCGCCGAGGACGCCGGTGCGGTCGCGGTGATGGCGCTGGAACGCGTCCCCGCCGACATCCGTGCCCAGGGCGGGGTCTCCCGGATGAGCGACCCGGACATGATCGACGGCATCATCAACGCGGTCTCCATCCCGGTCATGGCGAAGGCGCGCATCGGTCACTTCGTCGAGGCGCAGATCCTGCAGAGCCTCGGTGTCGACTACATCGATGAGTCCGAGGTGCTCACCCCCGCGGACTACGCCAACCACATCGACAAGTGGAACTTCACCGTGCCGTTCGTCTGCGGCGCCACCAACCTCGGCGAGGCCTTGCGCCGAATCACCGAGGGCGCGGCCATGATCCGCTCCAAAGGCGAGGCCGGTACCGGTGACGTCTCCAATGCGACCACGCACATGCGCAAGATCCGCCAGGAGATCCGTCGCCTGTCGTCGCTGCCCGAGGACGAGTTGTTCGTCGCGGCCAAGGAGTTGCAGGCGCCCTACGATCTGGTCCGTGAGATCGCCGAGACGGGCAAGCTGCCTGTCGTGCTGTTCACCGCGGGCGGCATCGCCACTCCCGCCGACGCCGCGATGATGATGCAGCTCGGGGCCGAGGGCGTGTTCGTGGGGTCGGGCATCTTCAAGTCCGGCAACCCGGCGCAGCGCGCCGCCGCCATCGTCAAGGCCACCACGTTCTACGACGACCCGGACGTGCTGGCCAAGGTGTCGCGCGGGCTCGGCGAGGCCATGGTCGGCATCAACGTCGAAGAAATCGCCCAGCCGCACCGACTGGCCGAGCGCGGCTGGTGATCTCCGGCCGGTAGCGTCGGCCGCGTGGAGTTGCGGCAGCTGCGGTACTTCGTGGTTCTGGCGGAAGAATTGCACTTCCGTCGGGCCGCGGAGCGATTGTTCATCTCGACGCCGACGCTCAGCCAGCAGATCAAGGTGCTGGAGCGGGAGCTGGGCGGCCCCTTGCTGGTCCGGGAGCCGCGGGTGGAGCTGACGGCCGCGGGCGCGGTGCTGCTGCGCTCCGGTAGGACCGTGCTGCGCGCGATGGACGAGGCGATGCGCGAGACCAGGCGCGCTGCCGCCGCCGGTGCCCCGGTGCTGCGTCTCGGGCTGTTGAACGGCGTCCCGCCCTGGCTGCCCGCCCACATCGGCGGCCTGCTCACCGCCGCGCTGCCCGATGCCCGGATGGTGCTCACCGGTGGGACCACCGCCGATCAGGTGCGCTTTCTCGATGACGACGAAGTCGATCTCGCGTTGGTCCGCGCCCCGGTGGAGCTGCCGGAACGCTTCGCGCAACGTCCGGTGGCAAGCGAGGAGCTGGGCGTCGTGATGTCCGAGCGGCATCCGCTCGCCGGGGCGGCGGCGCCGCTGGACCCGGCCGAGCTCGATGGGCACGAGTTGATCTTGTTCTCCCGCGAATCCGCTGCGGGCCTGCATGATGCGCTGTTGCGTACGCTCGCCGACCACGGCGCGGCGGTACGGCTGAGCGACAGCGCGATGGGCCATGCGCAGATGCTGGCCGTGCTGCCGTCACGTCCCGACGCGATCGGGCTCAGCTCGTCGCGCGTAAACGGACTGAACGGTCTGGTTTGGCGGCCGTTACGTGGCGCGCCCCTGCGGGTGACGTATGCGATCGCCTGGCGCGCGGCGGTGCGCGATCCGGCCGTCGTGGCGCTGCTCGCGGCACTGGCGTCCGAACTGTCGCCGGAATGAGCCCGCCGGGACCGCTTCCGATGCTAGGTTCACTTCTTACGGCGGCCAGAAGGTCGTCTCATGGTTCTCACAATCACGCTCAGTAGCTTCGCCATTCGATGGCCGTCCCGGCCATATCGCGCCCTATCACCGTCGGATCGATCCGAGTGCAAAGGACGAACAGTTGAAGCTTCTCAAGACCGGACGCATCGCAGCAGCGGGCCTGGCTCTCGTGGCCGCCCTCGGCCTGGCCGCCTGCGGCAGCGACGATAAGAGCGATTCGCACAACTCCACCCACACCACCACAGCCGCCGCTTCGGCGACCGCGAAGGTGCCTGCCCCGCCCACCAAAGAAGAACTCAACGCCAACCTGCAGCGTGCGCTCGACCCCGCGGTGCCGAACGAGGAGAAGCTCGACCTCGTGCAGGGCGTCGAGGCCGATCCGGGCCTGCCCAACCGCTTGGCCCAGGCGTTTCAGCAGGCCAACGCCACGGCAGTGGTCACGGGCGTGACTGCCTTCGGTGACACGGTCACCGCCCAGGCCACGTTCACCGTCAACGGGCAGGCGAACCAGGTCGACGTTCCGTTCGTCCTCGAGGACGGCAAGTGGAAGGTGCAGAAGGCCTGGGCCTGCCAGGCGCTGGCCAACCTGAACCAGCAATCCCCGGCCTGCACCGCCTGATGACCGGAGCCGGCCCGGCGCGCGGGCGGTGACGTTCGTTTCGTCGTGACCGGCGTCGGCTCCACCCACCGCGGTCCGTGCACCGAATCGGTCCACGGCCTGCGGTGTTAGCCCGCGCCTAAGGCGTATTCGGCAGTGCGACATGGACACTCGACCGCGGCGATGGTCGGGTGGAGTCATGACAGCAAGCAGCACAACACCCGAACGCGTCGTCATCGTGGGCGGCAGCTCCGGCATGGGACTCGCGCTGGCGGCATCGCTGATAAATGCGGGCGCGCAGGTCACCATCGCGGGCCGTTCCGCCGAACGGCTCGCCGCGGCGGAGCGCACCTTGTCCGCGGGGCCTGGCACGGTGCGCTCGGTCGTCGCGGACATCACCCGCGAAGCCGACCTCGAGCGTTTGTTCGCCGAATCGGAGCCGGTCGATCATGTCGTCACCACCGCCGCCGATGTCACCGGCGCCTATCAGCAGCTGGATCGGTTCGACGCCGACCTGGCTCGGGACCTCGTTGCCGCCAAGCTGATCGGCCCCATGCTGCTCGCCAAGCACGCCCGGATCGTCCCGGGCGGCTCGGTGACGTTCACTTCCGGCGTCGCGGCGTATCGGCCCGCGCCGGGCGGCGCCATGGTGGCGGCGGTCAACGGCGCGCTCGCCTCGCTGGCCTACGCGCTGGCCCTGGAGCTCGGCCCGGTCCGCGTCAACGTGGTCTCGCCGGGGTGGGTCGACACACCGATCTGGGACACCATCGCGGGGCCCGCGAAAACCGAACGCCACCAGCAACTCGCCGCACGCCTGCCCGTCGGGCGCATCGGCCGCCCTTCCGATATCGCGCAGGCGATGCTGGGCGTGATGCGCAATCCCTTCATCACCGGCACGGTCCTGCACGTGGACGGCGGGCATCGGCTGGTCTGACCGCCGGGCGACGGAAACGCATATTGCTACGCGGTTATGCGCATCCGATCATGAGATCGTGCCGCCCCGCAGAAGCCGAGCTCGAGCGGTAATCGGCAAGGACCCGCGACCCTAGTTCGTCCGGTCCTGGTCGACTCGAAGCGCCGGGCGATCAGGGTGGTCCCAGCGCACGAAGAAGGTCGGCATGTAGGGGTTCTCGGCATCGTGCCGCAGCAAGGCCGGGATGGTCCACTGCGCGTCGGGCGGGGTGCGGCGGCGGAGCGCGCCCTCGGACAGGTCCAGCCGGAGGATCAGGTCGGCGTCGAGGTGGCGGCCCGCGAGCATCGGGCCCGCGACGACAACGGTGGTCGCTGGCGGCGCCGTGCGGATCGCGGCGCGCGCGGAACGGTCGGCGGCTTCATCCCACAACGCGGGCAGCCACCGGCCGTGCTCGCGCAGCGCCTCCACGACTTCGCGGCGCAGCGCGGCGTAGTCGAACCACGCGGTGCGATAGGACATCTCGTCGGTGCGGCCGAACTCCATGCGCAGCGAGGCGGGACGCACGTAGTCGTGCAGGGAGACCACGTGGGCCGACCGGCCCGCATCACGCAGCGCCTCCACGATCCGGTCGGCGAGCGCCACCGGCTGTGCGGCGTCCGGGCCGTCGACGGCGATCACCGTGTGTGCGTTCGCGGTCAGCACGGGCTGGATCACCTGCGTGACGAGGGCGTCGGGCGTGATGGGCAGGAAGCGCGGCACCCGTCCATCTCAGCAAAGCGCGACGGCCGGTGCGGCGTGGGCCGTTGCCAGGCGTTCACCGGCGGCCGCACGGCGGCGCCCTGAGCGGCCGGGATAATCTCAGCGCATGGCGACAATCGAAGAGGCGCTGGAAATAGAGCGGCTGGAGCGGGACATCTTCCGTGGCGCGTCCACCAAGACCCAGCTCGCGCGCACGTTCGGCGGCCAGGTTGCCGGCCAGGCGCTCGTGTCCGCGGTCCGGACGGTGGAACCGCGATTTCAGGTGCACTCCCTGCACGGCTATTTCCTCCGTCCGGGCAATCCGCAGGAGCCGACGGTCTACCAGGTCGAGCGCATCCGGGACGGGCGGTCGTTCTGCACCCGCCGGGTGACCGGCATCCAGGACGGCGCCGCGATATTCACCATGTCGGCCTCGTTCCACGTCGGCGACGAGGGGCCCGAGCATCAAGATGCCATGCCCGATGTCCCGATGCCGGAGGATCTGCCCGACGCCAGCACCACGATGACGCCCGAACGGCTATGGGCGATGCGGGAGTGGGAACACTGGGACATACGCATGGTCCCGCACGAGAAAGTGTCCCGCCGCGATGGTGTGGTTTCCCAGCAGCAGGTGTGGTTCCGGTACCGCCACCTGCTGCCCGATGATCCGCTGGTGCACGTGTGCACCCTCGCCTACATGAGCGATATGACGCTGCTGGGTTCCTCGAAGGTGATCCATCCCGACGAGTCGACCCAGAATGCCTCGCTCGACCACGCGATGTGGTTCTTGCGCCCGTTCCGCGCCGACGAATGGCTGCTCTACGATCAGTCCTCGCCGTCAGCGGCTTTCGGCCGGGCGCTGACCGGCGGCAAGATCTTCACCCGAGAGGGCACGCTGGTAGCAGCCGTGGTGCAGGAAGGCCTCATCCGCAGGCTGCGGGAGGACTGACCCGTCGCCATCGCGACGCGGATGCGGCCGACCGTGAGCGGGCCCACATCGGTACGGCTCGTAAGCTTTCCGGCGTGAACGCTTCCTCGGTCACCGCACCCGCCTCCGACACCGGACAGGCGAGGTCCCGTCCCACGATCGGCGTGCTCGCGCTGCAAGGCGACGTCCGGGAGCACGTCGCCGCGCTCGCGCACTGCGGCGCCGAGCCGGTGCTGGTCCGGCGCGAGGCGGAGCTCGCGGCCGTGGACGCGCTCGTGCTGCCCGGTGGCGAGTCGACCGCGATCAGCAAGCTGCTGCAGGCCTTCGACCTGCTGGAGCCGCTGCGCGCGCGGCTGCGCGACGGTATGCCCGCGTTCGGTTCCTGCGCGGGCATGATCCTGCTCGCCTCGGAGGTGCTCGACACCCGCCCGGACGCCCAGCATCTGTCCGGCATCGATATGACGGTGCGGCGCAACGCGTTCGGCCGTCAGGTCGATTCGTTCGAAACCGACCTGCCGTTCTCCGGCCTGACCGACGGCCCGGTGCGAGCGGTGTTCATCCGCGCACCGTGGGTCGAGCGGGCGGGTGAGGGCGTCGAGGTGCTGGCCACGGTGCCGGATGGCCCCGCCGCGGGGCGGATCGTCGCGGTGCGGCAGGGCAACGTCCTGGCGACGTCGTTCCATCCCGAGGTCACCGGCGATCTGCGGGTGCACCGCATGTTCGTTGAGATCGTCCGTTCGGCCGCCGCGTAGTCGGGGCCGCTCTGTACGGCCGTGGTGGAGGCCCGAGTAGGCTGGAGAAGTTGTCCGCCCGGCGGTGCCGGTACCGTACACACCACCAGACGTGCCACCGACCTGAAGGAAGTAGGGAATGAGCGGCCACTCCAAATGGGCCACCACCAAGCACAAGAAGGCTGCGATCGACGCGAAGCGCGGCAAGCTGTTCGCGAAGTTGATCAAGAACATCGAGGTGGCGGCCCGGACCGGTGGCGGTGACCCGGAAGGCAACCCGACGCTGTACGACGCCATCCAGAAGGCGAAGAAGTCGTCGGTCCCCAACGACAACATCGAGCGCGCCCGTAAGCGCGGCGGCGGCGAGGAAGCCGGCGGCGCCGACTGGCAGACGATCATGTACGAGGGCTACGGTCCCAACGGCGTCGCCGTGCTGATCGAGTGCCTCACCGACAATCGCAACCGGGCCGCGGGCGAGGTGCGGGTCGCGATGACGCGCAACGGCGGCAACATGGCCGACCCGGGCTCGGTGGCCTACCTGTTCCATCGCAAGGGCATCGTCACCCTGGAGAAGAACGGGCTGTCCGAGGACGACGTGTTGCTGGCGGTGCTCGACGCGGGCGCCGAGGAGGTCAACGATCTCGGCGAGTCGTTCGAAATCGTCAGCGAGCCCGGCGATCTGATCGCGGTCCGCTCCGCGCTGCAGGGCGCCGGTATCGACTACGACTCCGCCGAATCCGGCTTCCAGCCGTCGGTGTCGGTCGCGGTGGACGTCGACGGCGCCCGCAAGGTGATCAAGCTCGTTGATGCCCTCGAGGACAGCGACGACGTGCAGAACGTCTACACCAACGTCGACATCCCGGACGACGTGCTCGCTGAACTCGAGGACTAGTCGATCGACCGCGCGCCGTACTCCCGCACGGCGGGATGCTGAGCGCGAAATCGGGGCGGCCGGTCTGTGTACGGGCCGCCCCGAGTGGGTTCATTCCTGGTTCCCAGCGCACCCGCACCTTCCGGTCGGCGCTGCGGCCGCCGGGGAGGTGGGGCCGGACTCACTCCGCGATCTCGGTGCGGTCGCACCACTCGTACACGCGCAGCCGCCCTTCAGGCGTGTCCTGCTCCCGCTGACTGACCTTGAAGTGCTCGTATCCGCCGCGGAACGGCACCTTCAATTCCACGCCGGGCGGGGTGATCGGGACGATGCGCGAGGGCAGATCGTGCGGCCCGCCTTCGAGGACTGCTTTTGCGCCTTTGCTCATTCTGGGATGGTAGAAGCGCGAAGGTCCTGATCGTGGCACATTTCATGGCACGGTGAGTACCAATTTGCCGACGGTTCGCCCGGTATCGCCGAGCGCGTGCGCCTCGGCCGCCGCGGACAGCGGGAACGACCGGGCGACCGCCGGGCGCAACGCGCCGGATTCGACGAGTCCGGCGAGAGCGAGCATGCCCGCGTGATCGTGCTCCACCAGCATCCGGATCGCGCGCACGCCCAGCGCCTCCGCCTCGCCTGCCAAGTCGACCGCGCCGAAGGCCCGCAACGTCACCAGCAGTCCGCCGGGGCGCAGGGTGCGCAGGGACCGGATGCTGTTGTCGTCGTCGAAGTCCAGCACCACGTCGACGTCGCGGACCGCCTCGGCGACGTCGGTGTCGCGATAGTCGATCACCTCGTCGGTGCCGATATCGCGCAGGAACGCGTGGTTCCGTGCGCTGGCGGTGCCGATGACGTACGCCCCGCGCGCTTTGGCGATCTGAACCGCGAAGTGGCCGACGCCGCCCGCTGCCGCATGGATGAGTACGCGTTGCCCGGGGCTGAGCCCGGCGGTGTCGACCAGCGCCTGCCAGGCGGTGAGCGCGGCGAGCGGGATCGCCGCCGCCTGTGTGTGGTCGACCGCCGCCGGTTTGGGGGCGAAGGCGCGGGCGGGGCCGACGACGTATTCGGCGCAGGAACCGTGACCGTACGGGTACGGGAGCATGCCGAACACCTCGTCGCCGGGGCGGAACAGGGTGACGCCGATGCCGGTGGCCGCGACCTCGCCCGAGACGTCCCAGCCGAGGACGAACGGCGGCTCGGGAAGGAACAGTCCCGCGGTGGCGCGATGGCGCCAGTCGGTCGGGTTGAGCCCGGCCGCGCGGACCCGGACCAGGATCTGGCCGGGGCCGGCAACCGGCTGCGGCAGTTTCACTTCGGTGAGCACCTCGGGTCCGCCGAGGGTCTGCTGGCTGATCGCGCGCATGGTCGCGGTGCTGTCGATTTCGGTCACGGCTTCAGCCTGCCGGTATCCGACGGTAAAGAAAATGGCACGATTGCCATTCTTCGATATGATCATGCCATGGATTCGACGGCGCCTCATCGAGTGGTGGTGTTGGCGCTGGCAGGGGTCTACCCCTTCGAACTCGGTATCCCGAATCGGGTGTTCGGCAGTGCCGCGGGTAGATACGAGGTGATCACCTGCTCGGTCGACGGTCGTCCGGTGCGCAGCGCCGCCGATTTCGACATCGCGGTGGCCCACGACAGCCGCGCCTTGCGGAACGCCGACACCGTGGTGCTGCCCGCCTGCGACATCACGACGGCTCTTACCGGCACGCTGCCGCAGCCGGTCCTCGACGCGTTCGCGCTGATTCCGGCGGGGGCCAGGATCGTCGCGATCTGCACCGGCGCTTTCATCGCGGCGGCCGCGGGGCTGCTCGATGATCGACCGGCCACGACGCACTGGAATCAGGCCGGTCTGTTCCGGCGCACCTTCCCGGGGGTCCGCCTCGACCCGGACGTGCTCTATGTCGATGACGGGGATGTCCTCACGTCGGCGGGTGCCGCGGCAGGACTGGACGTCTGCCTGCATCTGGTGCGGCGCGATCACGGCAGCGCCGTCGCGAACGCGGTCGCGCGCCGCTGCGTCGTCCCCCCGTGGCGCGACGGCGGCCAAGCGCAATACATCGAGCAACCCGTGCCGCCCGAGACGTCGGCCGGGACCGCCGCGGCCCGGCAATGGGCACTGGAGAACCTGCGCCATCCGCTGACCGTCGATGAACTGGCAGCCCGCGCCCGGATGAGTAAACGCACCTTCGCCCGGCGCTTCCGAGACGAGGTGGGCATGAGCCCGGGACGGTGGCTGATCCAGCAGCGGGTCTTCCGCGCCAGGCATCTGCTGGAAAACACCGACCTGACCGTCGATCGCATCGCGGGCGAGGTCGGCTTCGCCACCGGGACCTCGTTGCGTCAACATCTGGCCGATGCGATCGGCGTGTCACCGCAGGCTTATCGGCGTACGTTCCGTGCACGAGAAGGCGTCGCGGCGAGCTGAACGCCGGTGCGCCGACCGGTTCAGTCGGCGGCCGTGCCGGGCAGACCCACGCGGCCTGCGATCCACGGCAGCGACGAGGTGAACGCTGCCGAAGCGAACTGCCAGGTGTGGCCGCCCTGGGTGGTGTAGACGGTGCAATCGATGCCGACCGAGCGTCCTGCGGCGCAGAGTTTGTCGGCGGCTCCCACCTCCCCGGAATCAGGTATCCCGTCATGGCCGCCGAGGCCCGCGCGGTCGTCGTCTGGAACGGGCGCGCGCCTCGTCCCCCCGCCGGAGCGTTGTGCGGGGACGAGGTCGTCGAACAGGCCGGCGACGCCGCTGTAGGGACCGTGCGCGGCCATGACGGTCAGCGGGTCGAACGCGGCCCATGCGGCGGCGTCACCGCCGAAGAGCCGGGCGATGGTCTGCTCCTTGGTGCCGGACGACGGCCCGAGGTCACCGGCGATGTCGACGAAGGTGTGGACCAGATCGGGGTGCATGACCGCGAGGTCCACCGCGCAGGTGCCGCCCATGGACCACCCGACCACCGCCCAATTCGCGGGATCGGCCGAGGCGCCGAACCGCGACTCGACATAGGCGGGCACGTCCTCGGTCAGATGGTCCGCGGCGTCGCCGCGGGGGCCGTCGACGCATTCGGTGTCGTTGTTGAAGCTGCCGCTGGAGTCGACGAAGACGAGGATCGGCGCGCGGCCGCCGTTGGCCTTGGTGAAGCTGTCCAGGGCGGGCATGATCTGGCCGCTGCGGATCCAGTCCGCCGGCGTGTTGAACTCGCCGCCGATCATCATCACCACCGGCAGAGCGGGCGGGGTCGGCCCGGCGAACCACGCGGGTGGCAGGTAGACGTATTCGGTGCGGTGCGGGAATCCGCTGCCCGCGTCGGGAATGCGCACCGGCACCAGTTTGCCGTCGGTGACGGCGTTGTCCCGGAGGCCGGGCAACGCCGAGAGGTCGGTTTCGTGCGGGAGCGGACCCGCGGTGGCCGCGCCCCAGGCGGCTTGCACGGTGGGGTAGTAGCCGACCCACTGGTTCAGCACGATTCCGGTGCTCACCAGGGTCAGCGGGATGGCGAGGACCGCGATCCCGCGCCGCCACCAGCGTGCGCCCGGCCAGCCGACGACCGCGACGGCGACGGCCGCGGCGGTCGCGCCGACCCATGCCCACAATCGGGTGGGCGCCGGATCGGAGGCCAATCCCTCGTCGGCTACGTACCACGCGGCGCCCAGCGCTCCCGCGACGCCGACCGCCACGCAGACCGGCAGCTGGATCAGCCACCACCGTCTGCCGCGCCGTGCGACGGCGAGCAGCACGACCACCGCGGCGAGGAGCGCGACGGTCACCGGCAGCCAGCCGTGCAGCAGTGAGATCCCGTGGTGGAAGGTGTGCTGCTGGTTCGAGGCCGGACTCGCCGGGGGAACCTGCGGTGGCGCCGGAGACGTGGGCGCGGCGAGTATCGGCACGTCCGGCATTGTGCAGGCGGTTCCTCGAGAGACGCTGTGAATCGGCTCAGGCCCTTCTGTGTGACCGGCCTTCGAATATTGTCGTGCCGTCCGTGGTGCGCGAGGCAGAATGCGAGCATGGTCGAACTCGTGCTGGTGCGCGGCGACATCACCGAACAGGAGGTCGACGCGGTGGTCAACGCGGCGAATTCGTCGCTGCTCGGCGGCGGGGGAGTGGACGGAGCGATCCACCGGCGCGGCGGCCCGGAAATCCTGGCGGAATGCCGCCGATTGCGGGCGTCGCACTACGGCGCGGGACTTGCCACCGGAGCGGCGGTGGCCACCACGGCGGGTCGGCTTCCCGCGCGGTGGGTCATCCACACCGTCGGGCCGGTGTGGTCGGACGTCGAGGACCGCTCCGCTCTGCTGGCCTCCTGTTATCGCGAATCCTTGCGTGTGGCGGACGAATTGGGGGCGCGCACGGTCGCCTTCCCGGCGATCTCGACCGGGATCTTCGGCTGGCCGATGGACGACGGGGCGCGAATCGCTGTCGACACGGTTCGTACGACGGAGACGGCGGTATCGGAGGCGCGATTCGTTCTCTTCGACGAACGGGCTCACGGTGCGTTCGCGCGGCATGTCTCCGGGACTTGAGACCTCCTGCTCCGGCAGCCGCCGTGTCGTCACGGGTACGGCAGGTTTACAGAACCGGTGGGCCGAACTTGTCGGTCCCCGCTGACATAGTCGGCGCGTGTCGTTCAGTACTCGCATCGAAATCCGGGTCTCTGACCTGGATTCCCAGTTGCACGTCACCGGCGCGGCCTACCACCAATTCGCCGATCACGCCCGTTTCGCCTGTGTTCAGGCGGCGGGTGTGTCGGTGGACGAGCTGATCGCGTCCGGGCTCGGGCCGGTCAACTTGGAAACCGTGCTCCGCTTCCAGCGCGAACTCCGCGGTGGCGACACCGTGGACGTCTCGTGCGCCTGGCAGTGGGGAGACGGCAAGACCTATCGTGTCGAGCACGTCCTGACCCGCGCCGACGGCGTGGTCGCCGCGACGGTGACCAATGTCAGCGGCTTGCTCGATCTGGCGGCGCGGCGCCTCGTGGCCGATCCCGCGCGGCAGTGGGCGGCCCGCGCGAGCCGTCCGGAGTTGCTGGGGTTGCCCGGCGCCGCGCGGGAAGCGGCGGCTGTCGGCGAATAGCCGGGGCTGTGTCGCTGGACGGCGAAAGGCGAAGCCTCCGCTAGACTTCGAACAATTGTTCGTGTCTGCGAGAGGGGTTGTCGTGCGGGTGATGGGCGTCGACCCCGGACTCACTCGCTGCGGCCTCAGCATCGTGGAGGGCGGATCGGGGCGGAAGGTCACCGCCGTGGACGTCGACGTGGTCCGCACTCCCGGCGATATGGATCTGGCGCAGCGCCTGCTCGCGGTCGCGGACGCCGCCGAGCGCTGGATGGACATCCACGAGCCGGGGGCCGTCGCCATCGAACGCGTCTTCGCTCAGCACAATGTCCGTACCGCCATGGGCACCGCGCAGGCGGGCGGCGTCATCGCGCTGGCCGCCGCGCGCCGGGGAATTCCGGTCGCGTTCCACACACCCAGCGAGGTGAAGGCCGCGGTGACCGGCAACGGCACCGCGGACAAGAAGCAGGTGACCGCCATGGTCACCCGTATCCTCGGGCTGCCGTCCGCGCCGAAACCGGCGGACGCGGCGGATGCGCTGGCGCTGGCGATCTGCCATTGTTGGCGAGCGCCGCTGCTGGAGCGGATGGCGGCGGCGGAGGCCAAGGCGGCCGCGGCGCAGCGCCGATATCGGGAGCGGCTGGCCGAACAACGGAAGGCGGTGCACGGGTGATCGCGTCGGTACGCGGTGAAGTGCTGGAGATCGCCCTCGACCACGCGGTGATCGAGGCGGCAGGCGTGGGCTACCGGCTCAATGCCACTCCGTCCACCCTGGCCGGGCTCACCCGAGGCGAGGAAACCCGGCTCTACACCGCGATGATCGTCCGCGAGGACTCGATGACCCTCTACGGTTTCGCCGACACCGAGGCCCGCGACCTGTTCGGCCTGTTGCAGACCGTTTCGGGCGTCGGGCCTCGCCTGGCCATGGCGGTGCTGGCCGTACTCGAACCCGAAGCGCTGCGCAAAGCGCTGGCCGAGAGCAACGTGGCGGCACTGACCCGGGTTCCCGGCATCGGCAAGCGCGGCGCCGAGCGCATGGTGGTGGAACTGCGCGACAAGGTGAATCTCGTTCCCGTGCCCGCGGGCCCGCCCGGATCCGCGTCCGCCGCGGTGGTCACCCCCGTGCGTGACCAGGTCACCGACGCGCTCGTCGGCCTCGGTTTCGCCGCCAGACAGGCCGAACAGGCGATCGACGCGGTGCTGGCGGAACAGCCCGCCGCCGACACCTCCGCCGCCCTCCGGGCGGCGCTCGGCCTGCTCGGCAAGAACCGGTAAGGCGTCATGGATCATCCTGAGGAACCCGACGAATCGCAGGTCAGCGCCGACTATCTCAAGTCCGACGGCGAGATCGAGGCGAGTCTGCGCCCGAAGTCGCTGGACGACTTCATCGGTCAACCCCGTGTCCGCGAACAGCTCGCGCTGGTGTTGCGCGGGGCCAAACAGCGCGGCGGCACACCGGATCACGTCCTGCTGTCCGGGCCGCCGGGTCTGGGCAAGACCAGCATGGCCATGATCATCGCGGCCGAACTCGGCACCGCGCTGCGGATCACGTCGGGTCCCGCGCTGGAGCGGGCCGGAGACCTCGCCGCCATGCTCAGCAACCTGGTCGAGGGCGACGTGCTGTTCATCGACGAGATCCACCGGATGGCGCGCCCCGCCGAGGAGATGCTCTACCTGGCGATGGAGGACTTCCGGGTGGACGTCGTCGTCGGCAAGGGGCCGGGGGCGACCTCCATTCCCCTGGATATCGCACCGTTTACGCTGGTCGGGGCCACCACCAGATCCGGAGCGCTGACCGGTCCGCTGCGCGACCGTTTCGGCTTCACCGGGCACATGGACTTCTACGAGCCCGGCGAGTTGCTGCGCATCTTGCAACGGTCGGCACACATCCTCGGTGTCGTCATCGAGGAGGAGGCGGCGGCCGAGATCGCGGGCCGTTCACGCGGCACGCCCCGTATCGCCAATCGCTTGCTGCGCCGCGTGCGCGACTACGCGGAGGTGCGTGCCGACGGCCGGATCACCCGCCCCATCGCCCAGGCCGCGCTGGAGGTCTACGACGTGGACGTGCTCGGCCTCGACCGGCTCGACCGCGCGGTGCTCGGCGCGCTCGTCCGCAGTTTCGGCGGTGGCCCGGTGGGGGTGTCCACCTTGGCTGTGGCGGTCGGGGAGGAGGCCGCGACCGTGGAAGAGGTCTGCGAACCGTTCCTGGTTCGCGCGGGCATGGTCGCGCGCACACCCCGCGGCCGGGTCGCCACCGCGGCCGCGTGGGAGCATCTCGGTCTCGTTCCGCCGCCCGACCTGGTGTTCGGTTCCATCGAAGTGCGCGGTCGCGAGCCGCACCCCACGCTCGACCTGTTCGAATGAGCCGGGCGCTCGGGTGATCGCGGCCGCGGTGGCGGGTCAGCTGCGATGGCGCAGGGCGGCGGCGACCAAGTCGCGGAAAGCGTCGACCTCCTCGCGCTGGTAGCCGCGAGTGCCGAGCCGGGCCTCGGTGAAGCGGACGGCCTCGACGTCGGTGAGGGTGAGGCTGCCCGGTCCGCCGTGCGCGAGGGTCGCGGCGACCAGATCGAGGAACGCGCCGACCTCTTCCTCGTTGTATCCGCGCCTGCCCACCGGGGCCTGGCTGAATCGCATGCGCTGCACATCGTCGAAGGTGAGCATGGCGTGGCCGTTGCCGTTCGCGGCGGGCACCGGACGGACGCCGCGCTGCCGGAACTCCAGTTCCGCGCGCAGCTGGTCGAGGTACTCGTCCACCTGGTCGGCGCGGTAGCCGCGCTGGCCGAGCCGGGGCGCGCCGAAACCGACATGCCGCAGATCGTCGGCGGCGAGCACGCCGTGCCCGGCCAGCGTCGCGGCGACGAGTTCGAGGAAGGCGTCCACCTCGTCCGCGTGATAGCCGCGATGCCCGAGCGTCGGGGTCGCGAAACGGGTGCGGCGCACGTCCTCCGGAGTCACGGGCGACATTCTGTCAGGCTCGGCGCGTCCGGCCGATCGGAAGGGAAACTTCGCGCTTCCCTGGCCTTTTGCGAACAAGGGCCGTCCCCCTGGCGAAAGCGTCGGATCAGTGCGCCTCACCCTAGCGCCGGTGGGGGTGTCAGGGGGATTGCCGAAGTGCTCAGTCCTTGCGCACGCCGTCCACGAGCAGGCGGCGGATCGCCTGGTTCAGTCCCGCGATCGCGGCCTCGTCGGGTTCGCGTAGCGAGTAGACGATGCCCCCGATCAGCATGCCGGTCACCGCGCGCGCGGTGTTCAGCGTGTCCAGGTCGGCGCGCAGGTAGCCCTGCTCGACACCGTGGTCGAGATAGCCCGCGGTCAGCGCGTCGGCGGTATCGAGGAGTCCGTACAGCCGCTGGGTGAGTTCGTCGTCGATGCCGGTGGCGTGGAACAGCAGCAACTGGGCCACCCGGCGATCGGTCAGCAGGATCTCGGTGAGGGCCACGCCGATGCGGTCGATCTGGGCGCGGTATTCGTCGAGGGTGGCGGCGGCGTCCGGGGCGTTCTCGGTGCCGAGGGCAGCGATGATGCGCGCGGCGAGGTCATCGATGACGTGGTCGATGATGTCGCGCTTGTTGCTGAAGTAGCGGTAGAAGGTGCCGTGACCGATGCCGAGCTGTCCCGCGATGTCGGCGATGCCGGTGGGGTGATAGCCCTTCTCGGCGAAACAGACGAAGGCGGTGTCGATGATCTCTTGCCGCAGTTCGGCTTTCCGTCGCTCGGCACGCGTGGATGGCTTCGTCACCTTCCCGATGATACAGTCATCACAAACGGAATGATGTGTCATTCCGTGATATGTGGTTCAGCTAGCAGGAGGTTCGGTGTGGCGCCTCAATACGACGCGGTTGTGGTCGGTGCGGGGTTCGGCGGTATGGGGGCCGGTATTCAGCTCGATCGGCTCGGCCTGAGCAATTACGTCATCCTCGAACGCGAGGACGATCTGGGCGGCACCTGGCACGTCAACCACTATCCGGGTCTCGCGGTCGACATCGCCTCGGTCACCTACTCCTACTCGTTCGAACCGAATCCGCACTGGTCGCGGCTGTTCGCGCCGGGCGGGGAGCTGAAGAAGTACGCCGCGCACGTCGCCGACAAGTACGGCCTGCGCCGCCGCATGCGCTTCGGCACCGTCGTCGACGGCGCGCGCTGGGACGAAGAGCGGCAACACTGGGTGGTCTCGATCGCGGGCGGGGAAACCGTCACCGGCCGGTACCTGCTGACGGCGACGGGATTCCTGTCCCAGCCCTACACCCCGCCGTTCCCCGGCATCGACTCGTTCGCGGGCAAGATCATCCACACCACCGCGTGGGAGGACGACTTCGACCTCACCGGCCGCACGGCCGCGATCATCGGCACCGGCGCAACCGCCGTGCAGCTGGTGCCCGAGGTGGCCAAGAAGGCGCGGGCGCTCACGGTGTTCCAGCGCACCCCGATCTGGGTGGTGCCGAAGGTCGACACCGCGATTCCCGCCCCGGTGCGCAAGCTGTTCGAACGGGTCCCCGCCACGCAGAAGGCCGCGCGACTGGTCAACACCAGCCTGCTGGAGGCGCTGATGGTGGTCGGGGTGCTGCACTTCAAGCAGGCCAAGCTGCTGAACAAGGGGGCGGGAGCGTTGGCCAAGGCGCACCTGCGGGCGTCCGTGCGCGACAAGGAGACGCGCAGGCAGCTGACACCGCACTACGATTTCGGGTGCAAGCGGCCGACCTTCTCCAACCGCTACTTCACCACGTTCAACCAGCCGCACGTGCGCCTGGAGACGAATTCGATCGACCACATTCAGCCGGACAGCATCGTCACCGCCGACGGGCACAAGACCGAGATCGACACCCTGATCCTGGCCACCGGATTCAATCTGTGGGACGTGAACTTCCCGGCCATCGAGATCATCGGCCGGGACGGGGTGAACCTCGGAAAGTTCTGGCGGGACAACCGTTTTCAAGCCTACGAGGGCATCACGGTGCCGAAGTTCCCCAACTTCCTCAGCCTCAACAGTCCGTACTCCTACAGCGGCCTGTCCTACTTCACCACCATCGAAGCCCAGATGAAGCACATGGGCAGGTTGTTCGGCGAGTTGCGCCGCCGGGGCGAGACCACCTTCGAGGTCAGCGAGCAGGCCAACGCGGCGTTCCTGGACCGGGTGACCGACAAGCTGGGCTCCTCGGTCTTCTACGGCGGCGACTGCGCCACCGCGCGCAGCTACTACTTCAACCAGCACGGCGAGGCCGCCCTGCTGCGGCCCACCAGCACGCTGAACGCCCATCGCGAAGCGGTCGCCTTCCCGCTGGAGGACTACGTCTACGGCAAGACCGCCTGACACCGCTGTCTCCGCTCGCCCGCCGGAGCGTTCCCCGGCGGGCGAGCCGGTGTGCGATCTAAGCCGTTGTAGCTGCCCAGCGGGCGTGCGGGTGTGGCACCCGCGCAGCGAACTGGCAGACTGTGTGGGTACTTGCCCATCCCACCCACGACACTAGGGACTGACTTCGACGATGGAACTGCTGTTTCCGCTGCTACTGGTAGCCCTGCTCGTGCCGATGTTCCTCGGTGTCCGCCGTCAGAAGCGGGAAGCCGAGAAGGTCACCCAGATGCAGGACAGCCTGAAGATCGGCGATCAGGTCGTCACCACGTCGGGTCTGTACGGCACCGTGGTCGAACTCGACGACACCACGGTCGACCTCGAGATCGCCGAGGACGTGGTCACCACGTGGCTGCGCCAGGCCATCCGTGAGGTGCGCACCGAGGACCAGGTGAGCACCGAGGAGACCGGCTCGGAGACCACCGGCTCGGACACCACCGAGGCCGTCGAGGAATCCGCCGAGCAGACCGAGACCCGCCTGACCAAGGACTGATCGTTCCGGTTGTGCCCCGGCTCGCCGGATGTCGCCGCGGCCGTCCGTCCGCGCACCCGGCGGCGCTGGTGCACGTCCGCATGTTCCATCCTCGACTTCCCGCCTAGGAGATGACGTACTGTGCCACCTTCCCAGGGATCGGCGCACCCGCTGCGGCTGCTCGGTGTCTACGCCGCGCTGCTGGCCGTGATCTATGCGCTGGTGTTCTTCACCGGTGACAAGTCCCCGACACCCAAGCTCGGTATCGACCTGCAGGGCGGCACCCGCGTCACGCTGTCCGCGCGCACGCCGGACGGCAGCAAGCCGAGCCAGGACAGCCTGAAGAAGGCGCAGGACATCATCGAGAACCGCGTCAACGGCCTCGGTGTCGGCGGATCCGAGGTCGTCATCGACGGCGACAACATCGTGATCACCGTGCCCGGCGACGACGGGCAGCAGGCGCGCGCGCTGGCGACCACGGCCAAGCTCTACATCCGCCCCGTGCTGCAGGCCGTGCCCGCGGCGGGACGCGGCGCGACCCCGCAGACCGCGCCGGGCACCCAGCCCGCGCCCGCCGCGCAGCCGGAGGCCACGCAGCCCGCCGCGCCGGAGACCACCGAGCCCGCGCCCGCCCCGCAGCAGCGCGTGTTCCCCGCTCAGCAGCCGACGCAGCCACCCACGGATCCCGGCTTGGAGCCCACCGAAGAGTCGACCAAGGAGATCCAGGCGGCCAAGGCCCTGCGCCAGAGCACCGACCAGTCGGTGCAGCAGGCCGCGCTGGCCACCATGGACTGCGGGAAGGCCGATCCGCTCGCGGGCAACGACGACCCGGCCCTTCCGCTGGTGACCTGCTCGACCGATGGCACCGAGGTCTTCCTGCTGGACAAGAGCCGCATCGACGGCCAGGAGATCAAGGACGCCACCTCGGGCCTGAACCAGCAGCAGGCCAGGCACGAGGTCTACCTGGACTTCAAGTCCGGCGGCAGTGACGCGTGGGCGTCGCTCACCGGTGAGTACGTCTACAAGCGGGTCGCGTTCGTGCTCGACTCGAAGGTGGTCAGCGCACCCGTCGTGCAGCAGGGCCCGCAGCAGGGTGGCCGCACCCAGATCTCCGGCAACTTCACCGCGACGTCGGCGAAGGAACTGGCGAACACGCTGAAGTACGGCTCGCTGCCGCTGTCGTTCCAGACTTCGGAAGCCGAGACGGTGTCCGCGACGCTGGGCCTGTCCTCGCTGAAAGCGGGCCTGCTCGCCGGCGCGGTCGGCCTGCTGGTGGTGCTGCTGTACTGCCTCCTGTACTACCGGATGCTCGGATTCGTCACCGGTCTGTCGCTGGTGGCATCGGGATTCGCGGTGTACGGCATCATGGTGCTGCTCGGGCGCTGGATCGGATTCACGCTCGACCTCGCAGGCATCGCCGGTCTGATCATCGGTATCGGTATGACCGCCGACTCGTTCGTGGTGTTCTTCGAGCGCATCAAGGACGAGATGCGCGAGGGCCGCAGCTTCCGTTCCGCCGCTCCGCGCGGCTGGCAGCGCGCCCGCCGGACCATCCTGTCCGGCAACGCGGTCAGCTTCATCGCCGCGGCGGTGCTCTACATCCTGGCCGTCGGACAGGTGAAGGGCTTCGCGTTCACCCTCGGTCTCACGACGATCCTCGACGTGGTCGTGGTGTTCCTGGTCACCTCGCCGCTGGTGCTGCTCGCTTCGCGGACGGCGTTCTGGTCCAAGCCGTCGGTGAACGGCCTCGGCGCGATCCAGCAGGTCGCCCGTGAGCGGAAGGCGGCCGAGGCCGCACTCGGGAAGGCGTGAGGACGATGACCAACAGCCACACCACCCCGTCGCTCGACAAGACGAGCGCCACCGAGATCACCGACGTGTTCGCGGCGGTCGGCGACCCGCAGACGCCCAAGCACGGCTTCTTCAACCGCCTCTACACCGGCACCGGCGCGATCGACGTGATCGGCAAACGCCGCATGTGGTACATCATCACCGCCGCGATCGTGCTCGTCTCGCTGGGCAGCATCATCTTCCGCGGCTTCAACTTCGGCATCGACTTCGAGGGCGGTTCGCGCATCCAGTTCCCGGCGGGGAACGCGACCCCCAGCGCGGTGGAGGATGTCTACCGCGGCGCGATCGGTACCGACCCGGTCTCGGTGCAGACCGTCGGCGCCGGCGGATCGGCCACCATGCTGATCCGGTCCGAGGCGCTGAACCAGAAGCAGGTCGAGGCGCTCAACAGCGCGCTGTTCGCCGAGTTCCAGCCGAAGGACAAGTCCGGCAACCCGAGCCGGGCCGCGATCAGCACCTCCGACGTCAGCGAGACCTGGGGCAGCCAGATCACGCGCAAGGCGATCATCGCGCTCGCGGTGTTCCTCGTGCTCGTCGCGGGCTATATCGCGATCCGCTACGAGGCGCACATGGCCATCGCGGCGCTGGCGGCGCTGGCCTTCGACGTCACGGTCACCGCGGGCGTGTACTCACTGGTCGGGTTCGAGGTCACCCCGGCGACCGTGATCGGCATCCTGACCATTCTCGGCTTCTCGCTCTACGACTCCGTCGTCGTGTTCGACAAGGTGGAGGAGAACACCCACGGTATCCTGCACCTGACTCGGCGCACCTACGGCGAACAGGCCAACCTCGCGGTGAACCAGACGCTCATGCGCTCGATCAACACCGCCTTGATCGGCATCCTGCCGATCGTGGGGCTGATGGTGATCGCGGTGTGGATGCTGGGCGTCGGCACCCTGAAGGATTTGGCGCTGGTACAGCTGGTGGGTCTGCTGGTCGGCACGTACTCCTCGATCTTCTTCGCTACCCCGCTGCTGGTCTCGATCAAGGAACGCTGGGGGCCCGTGGCGGCGCACACGAAGAAGGTTCTGGCCAAGCGGGCCGGCGCGGCGAGCGCCCGGGCGGGCGTCGCGGCGGAGCGCCGGGCGAGCATGGCAGCCGGGCGGGACTACGAAGAGGCGCCGCGCAAGCAGCGCGCGGCCGGGCAGGCGCCGCGACCCGGCGCGCGTCCGAGCGGCAAACGGCACAAGAGGCGGAACTGACACCAGGCAAGGGGTTTCATGCGACAGCCACGCAGTGCGGTACGACTGATCGGAGCGCTCGCTGCGGGGACGCTGGCCGCCGGGCTGATGGTCGGCTGCTCCAGCAAGAATCAGGTGCCCTCCATCGGCTACGCGACCGATGCCACCATCGCCACCTATAATGGCGCCAGCTCGCTCGGGGCGAGTTCCGGGTCCTCCGCGGTGTTCTCCCGGGTACTGACCGGCTTCTTCTACACCGGTCCGGACGGCCAGCAGGTCGCCGACACCGACTTCGGGACCGCCAAGGAGGTGCCGGGCGAGTCGCAGACCATCCAGTACCGCCTCAACCCCGACGGCGTGTACTCCGACGGTGTGCCCACCTCCTGCGACGACTTGGTCCTGGCTTGGGCCGCACGCAGCGGGCGGTACACCAAACCCGGTGATCGGGGCCCTGTTCCGCTGTTCGACGCCGCGAGCACCAGCGGCTACGACGCCATCGAGCGGGTCGACTGCCAGCCGGGCTCGCGTGATGCCACGGTGGTGTTCCGGCCCGGCAGGCGGTACCTGCCGTGGCGCAACCTGTTCACGGCTGGTGAGCTGATGCCCGCGCACGTCGCGGCCCAAGTGGCGAACGTGCCCAACGTGGTGTCGGCGTTGCAGACCGGCGATCCGAACGCCCTCGGCAGGATCGCGGAGTTCTGGAACACCGGATGGACCATTCCGGCCGACGGACGGCTCGACCTGTCGCGGTTCCCCTCGTCGGGGCCCTACCGCATCGAATCCTTCGGCAGCGAAGACGGTTTGGTGCTGGTGGCCAACGAGCGCTGGTGGGGTAACAAACCGGCGACCGGGCGGATCGTGGTGTGGCCCAAGACCTTCGACTTGAAGAAGAAGGTCGGCGACAACGCCGTCGGCGTGCTCGACGTCGGCGCGCACTCGGTGAAGGACTTGAATCTGAACGGCTTCTCGGTGCAGACCCTGCCCGGCCGCGGCGCCGAGCAGTTGACGCTGTCCACCGGCGGGGTGTTCGCCTCGGTCGAGGCGCGCCGGGCGTTCGCGCTGTGCCTGCCGCGCCAGACGCTGTTCGACAAGCTCGGGAAGGTGCCGGACGCACCCAAGACCGGGCTCGGCTCCGGACCACTGAACGCGCATATCCTGCAACAGGATTCCCTGCTCTACCCGGCGGTCATCGGCGCGTCGAACAACTATTCCGGCGGTGACGTGGCGAACGCGACCAGGGCCGTGGCCGCCTCAGGCGCACCGAATCCCACCGTCCGGATCGGCTACGCGGGCCCGGACGACCGGCGCGCGCAGACGGTCACCATGATCGCCGAGGCCTGCAAACCGGCGGGCATCACCGTGGTGGACGCCGGAGCGCCCGATTTCACTCCCGCCCGGCTCACCGAGGGCAAGGTCGACGCCGTCCTCGGCAGCACCGCGTCGGCCCCCGGTCCGGCGGGCTCGATCGGGGGAGGGGCCGCGACCAGCGCGTTGCGCACCGGTAACGGTCTCAATTTCGGACGGTACGGCAACGGCCGTTACGATGCGATCACCGATCAGCTCGGGGCCGACGACAGTGCGGCCGCACAGCTGAATCTGCTCACCGAGGCCGAGAACCTGCTGTGGGCGGAGCTGCCGAGCATTCCGTTGTTCGCCACCCCGCGCACGATCGCCTTCGGCCAGGGGCTGCGCAACGGGATCGCCGCCCCCAACCAGGCCGGAACCGGCTGGAACATGGACCGGTGGGTGCTCGAGCGGTGATAGACGGTGTGGGTGATGTGATCATGGAGAGGTGTCGATGAGCAAGCACGCGGCGATCGAGTCCGAGAATGTAGCCGCCGAACGGACCACCAGAGCCGCCGAGGTGGTCGACCGTTTGACCCGTTGGCACGACGACTTCCCCACGCCCGGTGTACGTTTCGCGGATCTCACCCCGGTGTTCGCCGACGCCGAGGGCTTCCGCGCCGTGGTCGATTGCCTGGCCGCGTGCGCACCCGACGCCGATCTGGTTGCCGGCGTCGACGCCCGTGGCTTCCTGCTCGGTGCGGGTGTCGCCGCGTCCCTCGGCACCGGCGTGCTCGCCGTCCGCAAAGCGGGCAAACTGCCGCCGCCGGTGATCAGCCGGGAGTACAGCCTCGAATACGGCACCGCCGCGCTGGAGATTCCCGCGGACGGCCTCGACCTGACCGGCCGTCGCGTTCTGTTGCTGGACGACGTCCTCGCCACCGGCGGCACGCTCGCCGCCGCGGCCGAGCTCTTCAAGCAGGCGGGCGCCGAAGTGGCCGCCGCCGCGGTGGTGCTGGAACTCGGCTTCCTGGGCGGGCGCGCCCGGCAGGGCGACTACCCGCTGACCTCGATCGTTCAGCTCTGAGCCGACACCGGCCGCGCGCGGGGTCGCCGGCCGGGAGCCGCTCGCAGCCTAATTCTGTTGCTCGCCACCGCGGCGACTGGGGAAGCGCGGCAGCTGCGGCAGTTGGTAGCGGACGGGAAGCTGGAGGCGGCGACTCGGGCACTTCCCGAGGAGCGCCCTTATCCGCTGCCCGCGGCCGTCGCCGCCGCCATCGGCGCGTCGTCCTGACGCGCAGTGTGATTCGAATCGCACTGGCGCATCTGCCGAAGTTGTGATTAACCTGTAGAGGTCTTATTTCCGTTGATCGGAGTTCTGCCGTTGCTCATTTGAGGTAGCCACCGTGCGGCCCGCATTCGCGCGCCGTGTCTCGTCGCAACCTCTGGGAGCTGGCATGACCAATCTGTCTTTTTCCGATCTCACTTTCGGCTGGCCGGACGGCACCCCCGTTTTCGAGGGCCTCGACGCCGTGCTCGGCCCCGGTCACATCGGCCTGGTCGGCGGGAACGGTGCGGGTAAATCCACCTTGCTGCGGTTGATCGCGGGGGAGCTGAAGCCCGTTCGCGGGTCCGTCACGGTCGCCGGGCATCTCGGGTATCTGCGCCAAGACCTCGGTCTGGGCGTTGGGCAGCGCGTCGACGCGGTGCTGGGCATCGCGGAGGTGCGAAAAGCATTGCACCGCATCGAAGCCGGTGCGGGCAGCGAGACCGACTTCGATTCGGTCGGCAACCAGTGGGATGTCGAGGAGCGGGCGTTGGCGTTGCTGGCCCGGCTCGGCCTGCACTATGTCGCCGACTCGGTGGAGCATCTCGATCGCACGCTCGACACCCTGTCCGGCGGCGAGACGGTGCTGCTCGGACTGGTCGCCGAGCTGCTCGCCGAGCCCGACGTGCTGCTGCTGGACGAACCGACGAACAACCTGGATCGGGTGGCTCGCGCGCGGCTCTACGAGGTGATCGGCCAATTCTCCGGCACGGTGCTCACGGTCAGCCACGACCGTGCGCTCCTGGATCGGATGGCGACCATCGCGGAGCTGCGGCACGGCGAACTCCGGTTGTTCGGCGGCAATTTCAGCGAATACGAGCGGATCGTCGCCGCCGAGCAGGAGGCGGCCCGCGCCGCGATCCGGGACGCGCGCAGCGATGTCCGCAAGCAGGCCCGCGAACTCGTCGAGGCGCGCATCAAACTGGACCGCAGACAGCGGTACGGACAGAAGATGTGGGACCAGAAGCGGGAGCCGAAAATCGTGATGGGAGAACGCAAACGGCAGGCGCAGGTGTCCGCGGGCAAGTTGCGCAACAACCACATCGAGAAGTTGGACTCCGCCAAGGAACAGCTCGAGCAGGCCAAGGAGTTGTTGCGCGACGATCGGGAGATCCGGGTGGAGTTGCCCGACACGCGGCTGTATCCCGGTCAGGACGTCATCGAGCTGGACGGAGTCGAGCTGGCGTGCGGGCCGACGGTGGCGTTGCGGGTGTCCGGTCCGGAGCGGATCGCGTTGACCGGCCGCAACGGCGTGGGCAAGACGACGCTGCTGCGGCGCATCGTCGAGGAGGGGCCGAAGGTGCCGTGGCGGATGCTGCCGCAGCGCTTGGATATCTTCGACGAGCGGAAGACGGTATTCGAGAATGTCGCCTCCACCGCGCCGCACGCCTCCGCGGAGCGGATCCGGGCGCAGCTGGCCCGCTTCCTGTTCCGCGGCGCGGACGCCGACGTCGCGGCGGCGGCGCTGTCCGGCGGTGAACGGTTGCGCGCGGCGCTGGCGATGCTGCTGCTGGCCGACCCCGCGCCGCGCCTGCTGCTACTGGACGAGCCGACCAACAACCTCGACCTGCCCAGCCTGGAGCACCTCACCCAGGCGCTGGCCGGCTTCGAGGGCGCGCTGATCGTGGTCAGCCACGATCCGCGCTTCCTCGACGACATCGGGGTGACCCGGCGCCTGGAACTCACCGCGGCGGGATTGACGGAGACGCTGGTGACCTGACCCGCCGTCGGGTCGGCAGCGTCGAGAGCCGCTTCGGGGCGCCGAGTCGGTAACCGTCCCGGACGATCTCGGCGACCTCGTCCCAGTGGGGTTCCACATCCAGCCGGACGCCGATCCAGCCGCGGTGCCCGACGCAGGGCGGCACGGGAACCGGGCGGGCTCGGCGGCGACCGGTTCGGACTGCACACCCAGGGGAGCCGGGTAACAGATCGTCGGGCCCGGCTCCAGGTGTTCACGCGGCCCGAGCTGCCCGTCGGATGACGCCGGGATGTTCGACCAGGCCTGCCGCCAGTCGCAGCGCGAGATAGGTGAGCGTCAACCACGGACGCAGGTGCGGCTGCAACGTGCGGATGCGGCCCTGCTCGTCGAGCCGCAGCACCAGCGCTTCGGTCAGCCGGAACGGTCCGATCTTGGCTTCGGCCAGCAGGACGCGCCGCGCGCCGTCGCCGATCTCCTCGGTCCACCGCAAGCCGGTGAGACTGCCGTACGCGGCGGAGAGCAGCACGCGCAGGTCGTCCCGGCCGCGGAAGACCAGGCGGCCGGACAGCGGTGAAATCAATTCGGCATCGGGCGCGAGTACCCGTGTCAGCGCAGCCATGTCGCCGCTTTCGGTCGCGGATCGGAACTCGGTGATGGCGTCGGACATGCCGGTCAACCCCTTCGCTCGTCGCTGGGTCCGAACCTAGTTCAAGTCACTTGCAAAAAGCAATGGACTAGACTGGGCAAATGCCCAAGGCCGCTTTCTCCGACATCGTTTGCTCGATCGCGCGCACGGTCGACGCGATCGGCGAGCGCTGGACGCCGTTGATCCTGCGCGATCTGTTCGTCGGCCTGACCCGCTTCGAGGATCTGCGTCGCGACCTCGGTATCGCTTCCAATGTGCTCGCCGCTCGTCTGGAGGTGCTGCGTGAGCACGGCATCGTGGAAAAGCGGGCGTACCAGTCGAATCCGGCCCGCTACGAGTATCTGCTCACCGAACGTGGCCGTGACCTGTATCCGGTCCTCGCGATGCTGCTCACCTGGGGTGACAAATGGCTCGCGGGCGCGGAAGGCCCGCCAGCCGTAGTGGTCCATCGCGAGTGCGGGCGGCGAACGTCCGGCGTGGTGGTGTGCCGGGAGTGCGGTGGGTCGCTGACCGCGGACAATGTCCGGTGGCTTTCCGGACCCGGTGGCAGGCAAGCGCCGGGAACGATGCTGATCGGGGGAGTGCTCGAAGCCGCAGACGCCGCGGACTGACCGCACACGGATGGCGTATCCGGTCGCGGGGTGAAGGGTCCGCGAACACATCCTCGGCGTACCGCGAGGAGGGTCCGCGTCCCGCGCGGCCGGTCGGGCAGGATGCATCGTCGGCGTGGCCCGCGGTGTCCTGACCGGGCTGTTGTGGAAGGACTCGACGTTCACCCGAGCTCTGCTCGGCGCCGAGTTCCCCGCGACCAGGGCGGTGGAGGCCGCCACGGCGCTGTCCGGAGCCCGTCCCGATGCGGCGAACCTGAACCGGACGCTGGCGGCCATCCCGGGACTGGCGCGTACCGCCGAACGGCGTCGGGCCAAAGCGACCGGCAGGCCTGCCGCGGTGTGGGCGTTCGGCGCACCCGAGTGAGTCGGCGCACCCGTCCGCGGGACGCTCGTGCGTCGTTCCTCGAGGGCGTGCACCGGATCCGCGAGACAACGATCGAGGGCGCCGCGACACTCCGGTCAGCGGCGCGGCGCGTACATGATGACCGTGACGCCGACAAGGCAGATCGCCGCACCGAGGTAGTCCCAGCGATCGGGGCGGAACTTGTCCACCAGCATGCCCCAGGCCAGCGAGCCCGCGACGAAGACACCGCCGTAGGCGGCCAGGATGCGGCCGAAGTTCGGGTCCGGCTGGAAGGTGGCGACAAAGCCGTAGACGCCGAGCGCGAGCACGCCCGCGGCGATCCAGACGACGCCGCGCTGTTCTCGCCAGCCCTGCCACACCAGCCAGGCGCCGCCGATCTCGGCGAGCGCGGCGAGGGCGAACAGCAGCAGGGAACGGGCGACGATCATGGCGGGGACGGTACTTGCTCATGGTCCGCCGGACGTCGCGAGCTCGGCCCGACCTCGTAGACGGCGTAGGTGCGCCGCAGCACCGGGTAGGAGACGTTGCGTACCGGCACGCCGCCCTGGGTGCGGCCGAATTCGGTACCGCCATGGGCATGTCCGTGGACCGCGAGCACCACCCAGCCCGCGTCGACCGCCTCGGCCAGATCATGGCAACCCAGGCCGGGGTAGATCTTCGGCGGTTCCCCGGCCAGGGTGCCGACGACGGGCGCGAAATGCGTGAGCGTGATGCGAGTTTCGCAGTCGATCCGGCCGAGTGCCCGGCGTAGGCGAAGGGCGTCGACCGGGCCGCGCCGCATGCGAGCGCGGTGTTCGGCGGACCCCTCGTCCGGTGTGCCGGGATGGCCGGGGAAGCCACCGCTGCCGCCCATGACTCCGGCGACGCCGAGCCGAATGCCGTTGATCTCGAGACAGATCGAAGTGCCGTCGAGCACGTGGACGCCCACCGTGGTGAGCCGTGCCGCGATCAGGTCGCCCGATTCGTCGTCATGGTCGTGATTGCCGAGTACGGCGACCACCGGCACGGGAAGACCTTCGAGTTCCGCGCACAGCAGATCGGCTTGCGAGGGGGTGCCGCCATCGGTGAGATCGCCTGCGAGCAAAAGGACATCGGCGGCTTCCGACAGGCGCAGGAAGTCCGGACGAAAACGCCCGGCCACGGCCGCGTGCATATGCAGGTCGCCGACGGCCGCCACGCGAATGCGCTCGGCGGTGCGCGCTGGGGTCACAACGGCCAGCCAGCCATACCGGCGAAGGACGTGTCAAGCGACGGTGCGAAGCACGTCCGCGGCGGCCGACCGGGGCAAAGCAGGAAACTCCGCGTTCACCCGACAGCGACCCTCGACGTCGCTCCCGCCGCCGATCTCTACGGTCGCTCGCTTCGTTCCGAGCCCGGCTCCGGCCGGACGCCGTTCGCCGGATCCCAGCCCGCCGCCACTCGCTGACCGCGCCTGTCTCGCCTCGACTCGTAGTACTCGCCCCACCGGTTCGTGGATCACGCCTCGTCGGTAGAAGCGCTGGTCAGGCGAATGAAGCTCGCTGCGGAGAGCGTCGCGTGCGCGGGGAGGCCATCGAGCGCCGTGCTCCGTCTGTGTCCGAAATACCACGGTCGAAGAGGGTGGCCGGCACCGCTGCGCGCCCGCGCCGGTTCGTCGTCCCGGCACTCCGGCGCGCATCCTTCCTCGGCGGAGCGGACGTGGGTGCTCGGCCCGGACTAAAGTTGGTGGTCCGGGAGGTTGCACCGGTCGGATAGGGTGGTCCGATCGAGGCGCGGAGAGGTGGTGGCATGACTCAGCATCTGGGCGAGGCGAAGGTCGAGCAATCGACGTCGGGCTCGCGGTCGAACGGTGCGGGCGCCACCGACGCCGCGCAGTCCCCGAAACCGCCGGCGTCGGAGAACGCGACCCCGCCGCGTCAGCCCGGCACCTCTTCCGCCGTTCCGACCTCGGCTTCGCGCCGGGTGCGAGCCCGCCTGGCCCGCCGCATGACCGGGCAGCGCGGTATCGCGGCGGTCAAGCCGGTGCTGGAGCCGCTGGCCACCGTGCACCGCGAGCTGTACCCGAAGGCGAACCTGACGCTGCTGCAACGCGCGTTCGACGTGGCCGACGAGCGGCACAAGCATCAGTTCCGCAAATCGGGTGACCCCTACATCACCCATCCGCTCGCCGTGGCGAACATTCTCGCCGAACTCGGCATGGACACCACCACGCTGGTTGCCGCGCTGCTGCACGACACGGTCGAGGACACCGGCTACAGCCTCGAACAGCTCACCCAGGACTTCGGCTCCGAGGTCGCGCACCTCGTCGACGGCGTCACCAAGCTGGACAAGGTCAACCTGGGCGCGGCCGCCGAGGCCGAGACCATCCGCAAGATGATCATCGCGATGGCCCGCGACCCGCGTGTGCTGGTGATCAAGGTGGCCGACCGGCTGCACAACATGCGCACCATGCGTTTCCTGCCGCCGGAGAAGCAGGCCAAGAAGGCCAAGGAAACGCTGGAAGTCATCGCACCGCTCGCCCATCGCCTCGGCATGGCGACGGTGAAGTGGGAGCTGGAGGACCTCGCCTTCGCGATCCTGCACCCGAAGAAGTACGACGAGATCGTCCGGCTGGTCGCCGACCGCGCGCCCTCGCGCGACACCTACCTGGCGAAGGTGCGGGCCGAGATCGTCAACACGCTGGCCGCGTCCCGGATCAACGCGATCGTCGAGGGCCGCCCGAAGCACTACTGGTCGATCTACCAGAAGATGATCGTCAAGGGTAAGGACTTCGACGACATCCACGACCTGGTCGGCATCCGCATCCTGTGCGACGAGGTGCGCGACTGCTACGCGGCCGTCGGCGTGGTGCACTCGCTGTGGCAACCCATGGCGGGACGGTTCAAGGACTACATCGCCCAGCCGCGCTACGGCGTCTACCAGTCGCTGCACACCACCGTGGTCGGTCCGGACGGCAAGCCGCTGGAGGTGCAGATCCGCACCCAGGATATGCACCGCACCGCGGAGTTCGGCATCGCCGCGCACTGGCGCTACAAGGAGACCAGGGGCAAACACTCCAACGACACCGCCGAGGTCGACGATATGGCGTGGATGCGCCAGCTGTTGGACTGGCAGCGTGAGGCCGCCGACCCGGCCGAGTTCCTGGAGTCGCTGCGCTTCGACCTGAAATCGCCGGAGATCTTCGTGTTCACGCCCAAGGGTGACGTGATCACGCTGCCGCAGAAGTCGACGCCGGTGGACTTCGCCTACGCCGTGCATACCGAGGTGGGGCACCGCTGCATCGGCGCCAGGGTGAACGGGCGCCTGGTCGCGCTGGAGCGTCAGCTGGAGAACGGCGAGGTCGTCGAGGTGTTCACCTCGAAGGCGCAGAACGCGGGACCCAGCCGCGACTGGCAGAACTTCGTGGTGTCGCCGCGCGCCAAGGCCAAGATTCGCCAATGGTTCGCCAAGGAGCGTCGCGAGGAGGCGCTGGAGAGCGGCAAGGAGCAGATCTCCAAGGAAGTCCGTCGCGTCGGGCTGCCGTTGCAGCGGTTGATGAGCGTCGACGCGATGACCGCCGTCGCCCACGAACTGCACTACACCGACATCTCCACGCTCTATACCGCCGTCGGTGAGCACCAGGTCTCCGCGCACCACGTGGTGCAGCGGCTGATGGCGCAGCTCGGCGGCATCGGCGACGTGGAGAACGAGCTGGCCGAACGCTCCACCCCGTCGACGACACCGAGCAGGCAGCGGGTCACCGGCGACGCGGGCGTGCTGATCCCCGGCGCTCCCGGCACGGTCGCCAAGCTGGCGAAGTGCTGCACTCCGGTGCCCGGCGACGAGATCATGGGCTTCGTGACCCGCGGTGGCGCGGTGAGCGTGCACCGTACCGACTGCACCAATGCCGGCTCCCTGCGTGAGCAGGCCGAGCGGATCATCGACGTGTCCTGGGCCCCGTCGCCGTCCTCGGTGTTCCTGGTCGCCATCCAGATCGAGGCGCTCGACCGCACGCGGCTGCTGTCCGACGTGACCAAGGTGCTTGCCGACGAGAAGGTCAACATCCTGTCCGCCTCGGTGGCCACGCACGGCGACCGGGTGGCGATCAGCAAGTTCACCTTCGAGATGGGCGATCCGAAACACTTGGGGCACTTGCTGAATGTGGTGCGCAACGTGGAGGGCGTCTACGACGTCTACCGCATCACCTCTGCGGCCTGACGCGCGAACCCTTCGAGTAGCTGTCAATTAGCTCTTATCGCAAGGGTTTCCGCCTGCCGCCAACTCGGCTCCAGGGGTTGCCATTCGGGGCGCGATGCCGGAAACTTGTCGGACCCTTCCCCGGAACGCGCCACTGCGTGTCGCGTTCATCCCGGTGTGTCGTGGAAGTTTTCCGTCGATGCGGCAGTAATAGCCGTAATCTGTTACGGTCTATTGCGTTTCATGGCGTTGAGGTAGCTGCGGCTGACGACTTGATTGCGGATCGCTATGACTGGATACTCGGCAAGACTCTCGGGGATGCTGGTAGCACTCGCCGTGGCTGTGGCGACCGCCGGTGTCGCCGCGGCGGAGCCGTCGAATCCCGTTGGCCCGTCCACGAAGATCCGTCTCACGACCTGTCCCGCGTTGTACGCCTTGGGCATTCAAGGCACCGGTGAATCGTCGCCGGATGCCGCGCCCACCACCGACACCGGCATGCTCTCGACCGTGTTCCGCCCGATGATGGCGAAAGCTCCGGACACCGGACTCGTCGATCGGGCGTACGTGCCATACGAATCCGGTTTCGGCGGTGCGACAGCCGGTGGCGCGGTGCCGTATTCGGAATCCGTGGCCGGCGGCCTGGCCCGTCTGCGGAGCATGGCGGGGACTGTTGCCGAGGCTTGCCCGAACAGCCGGTTCGCGGTCGTCGGTTATTCGCAGGGCGCGCACGTCGCCTCGATGTTCGCCCAGGAGGTCGGTCAAGGGCACGGTGCGCTGCCCGCCGAAAAGGTCGCCGCGGTCGCGTTGTTCGGCGACCCGACCCGCAATCCCGGTGCGCCGCTTTTTCCCGGCGCGCCCGGCAAGGCGACGCCGGACCCGGCGCCGGGAACCTCGGGGAACCGGCTGGTGTCCATCGCCGCACTGCCGCAGGCGCCCGCCACCGGCGGCGGCATCGGCCCGGAACGAGACAAGGCCGCGAATTTCGGGGCCCTCACGGGCCGGGTGGCGAGTTTCTGCGCGGCGGGGGATCTCGCCTGCGACGCCCCGGACGGCGCGCCCATCCTGAAGGCGGTCGCCAACGTGGCGGGCCAGTCCAAGCTCAGCGGCGGCGACCCGATCGCCTCACTGGTATCGATCGCGCAGGCGCTGGCGTTCACCTCCATCAAGACCGCGACCGAAGTGGTCAACGGCGACATCCAGGGCAACTCGCTGGCCACCCTGTCGATCTCGCCGCGGAAGTCGATCTCGCAGCGCCTCGCCGACGCCTCGGATCCACGCACTCCGCTGAATCTGCCCGCCGCGCTGCAGGCGCTGCTGAAAGTCGGCATGATCGGTTTGAACTCGGTGATCGCGGTGGTCCGGACGGTGATCGCCCCGGCGAACATTACCGAACTCGCCACCGCGGGCCTGGCGAATCCGCCCGCCGCCCTGCTTTCGCTCGGGGTCAAGCTGCTCGGCGCCATTCCCCAGCTGATCCCGCCGACCACCGGCGTCCGTCTGGTCACCCAGGCGTTCGACGCGGTGGTGCAGAACATCACCGACAACAGCGAGCTGCTGAACACGACCACGTGGGTGCGCTACTGGGACACCGTGCAGCGTCACACCGCTTACACCAGCGCGACCGTCTCGGCGAACGGTGACGCACCCACCCAGTTCGTGGCCGACTGGTTCGCGGCGGTCGCTCGCGACATCGCCGACGCCTTCGGCAGCAAGGCCGAGCCGAGGGCCGTGCTGGAGAAGCAGCCGACCGGATTCTTCGGGGACGGCTCCGGCGCGTCTCCCACGCCGAGTTCGTCCGGTACGGGACAATTTCCGTTCGGGACAGGAGCCGACGGCGCCTCATCCAGCGGCGTGACGTCGATTCCGCCCACCGACCGAACCGGCACACCCAACACCTACCCGTTCTCCACGAACTGATCGCCGAGAGGGTCCGACGATGCGATACTGCGTGCCCTGCTCTGCGGGAATGGGGGAATGTTGAAGTCGTACAAACAGCTTTCCCGCTGGTACGGCGCTCTCGAGCCGACGGTCGGTACGCCAGAGGCGGGCAAGCCGGATGAGGCGGACACCATCGCACCGGCAGACGACGACGCGCCGTCGCGCTACCCGGACTACATCCGCGACGACACCGAGCCGTGGCAGCGCAAGCCCGAGGAGGTCCCGTCGGATCTGCCCGCGCAGCGCAGCGAATTCACCGGCGGGTGGTCGGATTGGGTGGTGACCGGCCGGGCGCCCGGCCCCGATGACGACTACGTCGCGCCGCGGCAGGCCGAGCCGGTCAAGTTGCCGTGGGCCGACGACGACATACCCGAGCCGGTCGAGCGGCCGCGCCCTGCGGTGTCGCGTGCGCTGCGCCAAGCCGCCCGCGACCATCCGGCGGTGCGCCGAGCACGGCTGCTGCTCATCGGGATCGCGGCGGTGCTGATCATCGCCGTCGCCGCGGTGTGCGTGCTGCTGGTGCTGCGCTCCGCCGCCGGTCGCGCCGCGCTGCCCAAGGACTCACATGTGTCCGCGTCGGTGCAGCTCACCGTCGGCGGTGTGCACGCGGGCGGTGACCCGCGCGCGGTGAGCGCGGGCGCCTGCCCGACCGAGCGCAGTGACGCGATCGTGCGCAGCGCGGAGCCGGGCGGCACGGGCTCCGGACCCGACGCGGTGCTGTCGTTCCAGTACGCGTACTACGTCGAACGTTCGGGGGACCGCGCCCGCGCGGCCGTCGCGGCGGACGCCGACGTCCAACCCGCCTGGGTCATCCAGCGGGGCATCGACTCCGTCCCGATCGGCACGACGCACTGCGTGCGGATCGTGACGGTCGCGGACAACCGGTATTCGGTGGAGGTCACCGAGTACCGGCCCGGCGGCGCGCCCGCCACGTACAACAGGCAGACGGTCACCACCGCGGTGATCGACGGCCGCACCCTGATCACGGGTATCACGGCCGGATAAAGGAGAGCAGAGGCGATGGGAGAGGACTGGAGCCGCTGGCTCGACGATGCGCCCGGGGAGGGCGCGGCGTCGAGCCGGCCGGTGCGTTCGAAGGCTCCGGTGGTGCGGTTGCGGCGCGGCAAGGGTGACGGTTCCGATGCGGATCGTCCGGCGCAGCGGCCGATCCTGGTGGTCGGTGGATGCGGTGGTGCGGGGACCACGACGACGGCATTGGGTTTGGCGGGTGAGATGGGCACGGGTGGAACGCCGACAGTCGCGGTGGACGCCACTTCGGCGGGCAGTGATCTCGCGCTGCGTGGCGCGGACGAGCATCTGCACCCGATCAGTTTGCAGTCCTGGTTGTACGGACGCGGTGACGACGAGCCCGCGCCGTTGAAGGAGTGCCTGTCGCGGGCGACCTCGGGCGTCGGCCTGCTGTGGCGCGATGCCGCGCCGCTGCGCAGGCGTGCGACCTATCTCACGGTCGCCCGCGCGGTGCGCGACGCCGGATACACCGGCGTCTACGACGGGGGGCATCCGATTGCCGCCCGGCAACTGCTTCCCTTGCTCGATGACGCGGAAGTCGCTCTGATACTTGCCATTCCGGCGCGCAACGACGCGGCCAACCGGCTGCGGGTCGCCCTGGAATGGCTCGACGACCAGTTCGGCGCCGCCGAGGAAGGACACGGCGGCGGCATCGTCGGCGACACCACCATCGTCATCTCGCACCAGTATCCCGGCGACGACTCCCGGGTAGCGGATCATTTGCGCAAGCACCTGTCCGGCTGGGTCCGCGATATCAGGGAGATTCCCTACGATCCGCATCTGGCCCGTGGTGAACTCGTGCGGCACGCCTCGTTGGCGGACGAGACGCGCCGGGCGTATGGGCGCCTGCTCGCCGGGGTGGCATCATGACCGCCGCCATGATTTTTCCGCGTCAGCCCGATCCCGCGCCCGCCGGTGTGATCGCCCCGCCGGAGTCCCGCCGTGCCGCCGTCTGGGACCGTCCCGTACCGGGTGTCGGCCGTGCGCCGCTGGTCTGGCTGCTGGGTGTGCACGGCGGAGCGGGAGCCAGTACCCTCGCGCATGTGCTTGCGCCCGCGGCGGATTCGGGCCGCCGCTGGCCCGGCGTCTTCGACCGCGAAAGCCCGTTCGTCGTCCTCGTCGCCAGGGAGACCATCGCCGGTCTGTCTCGCGCGCACGACCTTCTGCGCCAACATCTTTCGGGTTTCGCGGGTCCTTCCGACGTGCTCGGCCTGATCACCGTCGCCGCCCGGCCAGGACGGATGGCTCCCGAGATCCGGCGCTACCGAGACGTGGTCGGCTCCCTGGCCGGACAGGTGTGGCAGGTGCCGTGGTACGAGGAGTGGACGCTGGTCGAACCGGAGCAGCTGCCGGTGTGGTCGCCCGGTGACCTGGTGCCACCGAGGAAACGCAAGCTCGATCTGCTGGAGGAAGTCCCGCTCGATGTCCGGGAGCTCGGCGCCGACATCGTGGCGGCAGCTCGGACGGCACTGGAGGAGGCCGGCTACGACCGCGGGTCTCCGGATCTTCGCAAGCCGTCCGATGAGTGAACGTCCGCATCGCATCGGCGACCACCACCCACTATTCGAGAAAGGCACCCGATGAGCACGCTCCTCCTCGCCGTGCAGGACACGTACGGCACCGTACTCGCGCAAGTCGGTAATCCGACGCCCGAGGCGCCGCCCGGTTCGGAGAAGATCCTGCAGCTGGTGCGGTATCTCACGTGGTTCGTCCTGTTGTCCGGGATCTGCGGCATCGTCTACGCGGGTGGCAAGTTCGCCTGGGAGAAGTGGACCGGTGGTGGTCTGGAGTCGCCGAAGATGGTAGCGGGCGCAATGATCGGCGGCGTGGTCGCCACGAGCGCGGGCACCATCATGAACGCGGTCATCGGGACCTGATGTCGGCGATGGGTACCGTACACATGCTCGCGGCCGGGCCGCTGGCCTACAAGCAGATGCCCGCGGACGTCCTCGCACCGCTGATGCAGCTGCTGAACTGGCTGCTGTGGTTCGTCCTTCTGGTGTGCCTGGCCTGGATGATCGTCTCCGCGGGGAAGCTGTGGCTGGTCTTTCGCAGTGACCTGGCCATGAACGATGCCTCGCACGGCGTTCTGATGAGCCTGCTGGGTGCTGTGGTGGCGAGCACGGCGTCGGGGATCGCCCTGGCGTTCCTGCCCGCGTGAGCCGCCGGAGCGGGACGGGGACGACGCGGGAATGAATTCGACAGTACTGCGGCCGGCGGACACCGCGGCGTGGCGGCGTGACATCCGCCGCCCCGCGGCCGGAGTCGTCGGCGCCGCGCTGCTGTTCGCGGCGGTCGGCTGCGGCGGTGGCGCGGACTCGGTGGGGCCGGACCTCTCGGCCGCTCCCACCGATGTGCGGTGGCAGCCGTTCCAAGGCGTGCCGCTACCGCACACCGGCCAAGGACCGCGGTCGACGGCCGACGGCGCGGCGACCGGTTTCGAGCACTCGCCGCGCGGCGCGGCCATCGCCGCGCTGACCCACTCGGTGCGGCTGGCCGTGGCGGCCGATACCCAATGGGCGAAAGTCGCTGCCGCGGAACTGGTTCCGGGCCCGGCCAAAGACGAGTGGGCGATCAACCGGGTGCAGCTTTCGATCACCGGCCCCGCGGGCCCGGAGTTCGCGCCCCGTTTGCTCGGCTACAAGATCACCGGCTACTCGGAGTCGCGGTCCACCGTGGACGTGTACACGGAGTACTCCGACAGGTCGAAGGCGGTGCACCACACGGCCGTGGAGTGGTTCGGCGACGACTGGAGATTACGGCTGCCGGATCCGGATTCGACCGTGCGACCGATCGATTCGATCGACGCATTACCTACCGACATCGTGAAAGTGGAGGCACCGACGTGAGCGACAGGGAGTCGTACGCGCGCGACCGTGTCTCCTTCGGGATCGTCGCCTCCGCCGCCGTGCTGGCGCTCATCGTGGTGGTCGGCATCTTCGTTTTCGTCAGCCGTGACGACGAGCCGGTCGCCGGCGCGCCCGCCGTCGCCGAAGGCTCCGGTGGCACCGGCTTCGCGAGCCCCGAGCTGGACATCCTCGGCAGACGGGTCGACATCCCGAACAACGCTGCCGGGCAGCCGCTCGCGCAGGACCCCTCCCGGCAGCGCAAGCCCAGCGACGCGGACTGGCTGACCGCCGCGCCGGAGGGCACCGCCGAACCACACGGCTGGCAGCGGGTGTACGGCGCGTCCGTGCCGTTCTCCACCTCCGACGGGCCGACCCGGATCGAGGACGACTTGGCCGTCGGGTACTCGCACACCCCGCAGGGCGCGGTGCTGGCCGCGGCCCAGATCACCTACCGGCTCAACGCCCGGCCCGCCCACCGTGATCTGTACGTGCGCCAGGTCCGGGTCTCCGCCCAGCAGATCGCCGCCTACGACAAGGCGCTGGCCGACTCCCGGCTGCCGAAGCAGCAGCCGGAAAAGGTGACCCGCTACTTCGTCGCCTCGGACGCGTTCAAAGTGGATGACTACGCCGACGATCTCGCCATCGTCCGGTTGGCCACCAGGGGCCCGGTGATCGACGGCAAACAACTGTGGGCGGCGACGCGTCTGGCCATGGTGTGGGACGCGGGCGATTGGCGCCTGAAGCCCACGACCACCAACAACGCCCAGACCGAGTACGTCGAGTCATTGCAGGGGTGGACGCGATGGTGAGTCGTAGGAGGTCTTCCGATCGCATGCCGCCTGCCGTGCTGGGCGCGGGAGCGGTACTGGCCGTGGCGGTGGCCGCGGTCGTCACCGTGTTCGCGGTCCGCGACGACGACGCGGCAGCCGGCCAGTTGTCGCAGACGACGGCATCGGCCGACCTTTCCGGCGCACCCGGTCCGGGGTCGTCCTTCGCCGGAACGGGTGCGGACTCGTTCGGTCATCGTTTCGATATCCCGAAAGATCCCGCCGGGCAGGCACTCTCGCAGTCGGGCGCGCCACGGACGCCGACCGATCCGGAGTGGCAGACCGGCGCGCCGGGCGGGACGAACCAGCCGGGCGGTTGGCAACAGGTGTACGGCGGCCCCGTCGTTCCGTTCTCGACTACCGATGGACCCGCGCGCGTCGACAACGGTGTGCCGACGGGGTTCGCCAAGACCCCGCAGGGCGCCGCCCTGGCCGCCGAGCAGATCTACTGGCGGACCGTGGCCCGGCCCACCGACCACACGCTGTGGCAGCGGCTGGTGATCCTCACGCCCGAGGAACTCGCCGACCGGGAGCGCAGGATCGCCGAGGGCAAAGTGCCCGACGTCTTGCCGGAGAGCGTCAAACCGCTGCTGTACGCGTCCGACGCATTTCGAATCGAAAGCTATGGTGACGATTTCGCTGTTGTTCGTGTCGCCCGCAAGACCCGTGAGTTCCTGCACGGCGGGCGAAGTTGGGTGGCCATGAGACTCAACGTGGTATGGCGTGACGGTGGCTGGAGATTGAAGTCGTCCGCGGGCGACACGCAGCCGCTCGAAACGATCGGTTCGATCGATGGGTGGACACAATGGTGAGGCGGCTAGTCACAATCCTCGCGGTCATCTTCACGGTGATGATCGCGACTCCGACCGTGGCCTACGGCCAGACGTACGGCTTCGACGATACGTGCAACGAGATCCACGACAGCCTCGACGGCCTCGGGCTGCCCGGCTTCACCCTCGGTGACGCCGCGTCCGCCGCGTGCAAGGCGGGCAATGCCGCCTCGCATCCCAACCAGGCTGCGACGGCGGTGAAGGACAAGGCCTGGGACTCCACGTTCGGCAAGGTGGTCGATTCGCTGATGAACGGTCTCGGCGAGGCCATCATCCTGGCGTTGACCTTCTGGATGAAGGTGCCCAACGAGGCGGTCAGCGATTCCGGTTCGTTGTTCACGAAGATCAACGACTACACCTATCAAGCGCAGATCCTGCTGCTGATAGCGTCGGTGATCCTGTCCGGGGCGCGATTGGCCGAAGCCAGACGCGGGGCCGCGATGAACGAGGCGGCCGAATCGTTCCGGATGTTCACCCGTGTCGTGTTCAGTTCCTGGATGCTGGGCGCGGTCATCGTCGCTGGCACGCAGGCGTCGGACCGCTTCGCGGAGTGGATCATCGACGACTCGACCAACGGCAATGCCAAGGACCTCGCCGAGCTGATGGTGAAAACCAGCAAGCTGCAAGCGTTTTCGCCCGGCTTGGTGCTGATCATCGCGATCGTGGGCCTGCTCGGCGCGCTCGCGCAGATCGTGCTCGCCATCGTCCGGCAGGGACTGCTGGTGATCGCGGCCGGTGTGCTCCCGCTGGCTGCGGCGGCCTCCGGCATGAACATCGGAAAGCAGTCCTATCAGAAGCTCATCGGCTGGATCATCGCCTTCATGTTGTGGAAACCGGTGGCGGCGATCGTCTACATGATCGCGTTCACCACGGCGGGCCACGTCGACTCGCTCACTCCGACCAGCGGCTTGCCCGACGGTGAGCAGGCCCAGCGCATGCTGGTGGCGATCGTGCTGTTGTGCAGCGTGGCATTCGTGTTGCCCGCGCTGATGCGACTGGTCACTCCGGCCGTCGCGATCGTCGGCAGCGGCGGTTCGGGTTTCACCGCGGCGGGCGGCACCTTGGTCGGTGTGGCGGCTCTCGGCGCCATGGGCACCAAGGCGGTCGGCGTGAAGGGCACGGCGGCGCCGGGCCGGGCAGGCTATGTGAGCGGCAGCGGCACCGGCCCGCGCCCCGGCGGAGCGGGCGGACCGCGTGGTGGCGGCGGCGCACCTCGGCC
>NZ_JBSGEZ010000035.1:0-78604 GCF_053603155.1 Nocardia sp. NPDC004260
TGTTGACCGCTGGTGTTGACCGGGACTGGTCAGGGACGGTTGAAACCGTCCCTGACCAGGTGTTTCCCTGGCGGAGGATAGGGGATTTGAACCCCTGAGGGCGTTAACCCAACCCGCGTTCCAGGCGAGCGCCATAGGCCACTAGGCGAATCCTCCGTGGAGCAGCATACCGGTAGCCCCCGTCCGGTCGCCAAATAGGTGGGGCGACGTGGGGAAAGTGCCTGGTCGGTCGGGGGTGGTGGACCCGGAAGATGGGTTTGCGGGCCGGAGGCGCTACACTGGCCGACGGATCCCGCGCGGCGCGCATCCTGTGAACCCCCCCAGGGCCGGAAGGCAGCAAGGGTCAACGGGCTCTGCCGGGTGCGCGGGGTCCCCTTTCAAAGGCCCCGCGGGTGCCCGGCCGGTGTGGGCCGCGGATGGACCCGGGCCGGTTTCGCCTCTCGATCCGCCCTCGGATAACGCCTCCAATTCCGAGCACCACACGGGTAACGTGAACATCGTCCGCGGATGCACGTGCGTCTGCGCGGACAACTGTTCGGTCGCCGCCGCATACCGGTCCGACCAAACCACCGTCCCTTCGCTGCTTGAAAGGCTGCCCAGGATGCCCCGGCAAACGCAGATCGGTTTGATGAGCCATGAGGAGCTCGTGCTCGAGCACGACACCCAGACCGCGAACTACGCGACGCTCAAGACCGAGAAGCTCACGCTGGACCTGACCCGGGGAAAACCTTCGCCGGAGCAACTCGACCTTTCCGCCGAACTGCTGCGCCTGCCCGGCGACGGCGATTTCCGTGACGGCACCGGCACCGACTGCCGTAACTACGGTGGCTTGCACGGTCTCCCGGAACTACGCGCCATCTTCGGCGAGCTGCTCGGCATCCCGGTGGACAACCTGCTCGCGGGCAACAACGCCAGTCTCGAGCTGATGCACGACGTGATCACTTACGCGATGCTGTACGGCACGAATGATTCCGAGCGCCGCTGGGCCGCCGAGGACACGCTGAAGTTCCTGTGCCCTGCCCCCGGTTACGACCGGCACTTCGCGATCACCGAGGCGCTCGGCTTCGAGATGATCCCGATCCCGATGCGCCACGACGGCCCGGACACCCACGCCATCGCCGAGCTGCTCGCGAGCGACCCGCAGATCAAGGGTCTGTGGGCGGTGCCGAACTACTCCAACCCGACCGGCGTCGTCTTCTCCGAAGAGGTTGTCCGCGAACTTGTCTCGATGCCCGCCGCAGCGTCCGACTTCCGGTTGTTCTGGGACAACGCGTATGCGGTGCACCCGCTCACCGACACCGCGGCCCCGGTGATCGACGTGCTCGGGCTGGCCGCCGCTGCCGGAAATCCGAACCGCCCGTTGGTGTTCGCTTCCACCTCGAAGATCACCTTCGCGGGCGCGGGCGTGAGCTTCATCGGCGGTTCCACCGCGAACCTGGACTGGTACCTGAGCCACGCCTCGAAGAAGAGCATCGGCCCGGACAAGATCAATCAGCTGCGCCACCTGCGCTTCTTCCGCGATGCCGACGGCGTGCGCGCGCACATGCAGAAGCACCGCGCCATCCTGGAGCCGAAGTTCGCCCTGGTGCTGAAGATCCTCGAGGACCGCCTCGGCGCCTCCAAGGTGGCCTCGTGGACCGAGCCCAAGGGCGGCTACTTCATCAGCCTCGACGTGCTCGAGGGCACCGCGGCGCGGGTGATCGCCCTCGCCAAGGATGCGGGCATCGCGCTCACCGCGGCCGGTTCGGCATTCCCGTACCGGAACGATCCGGAGGACAAGAACATCCGGATCGCGCCGAGCTTCCCGAAGCTGCCCGAGCTGGAGAAGGCGATGGACGGGCTGGCCACGTGCGTGCTGCTGGCGGCCACCGAGAAGCTGCTCGGCAAGTAGGAGCGGCCACGGACTACGCCCGGCACGAATTTCGTGCCGGGCGTTCCCGTCTGCATCGAACGCCGGAGGCGCGGCCGAACGAAGGAGACAGTGTTCCCCGATCGAGGCGGGACGGCTGGCCGCGCTACCGGGGAGTTCGCTTCGAGCCGTGCTGCGACGCGTGCACCTCTGGGCGCCGCACAGTTGGCAGCACTAGCGGAAACCGTGCCGCGAACGGGACCCTGACCGAGGCCCGACGCTTACCCGGTCTCCAGCAGTTCCTTCAGCCGCGCCAAGTCGGCGCGATTCGCCCGCCGGATCGCTGCTTCCAGCACGGGCGCGGTCAGCTTCCGTAGACCCCTCGGCTCGCCCCGGTTGCGCAGCGTCATGCGGGTACCGCCTTCGGGCGTATCGGCCCAGGTGTAGGTGGTCTCCATCGGAAACGGACCTGTCACGGCACGCATCACCAGCCGCAGGCCGGGCGCGTAGTCGGCCACCTCGTAGGTATAGGTGAGCCTGCCGCCGAGAAAGTGGGCGACGAACGTCATCCGCGAGCCCACGCACAGCGGCGGCTCCGTTTCCCACGTGACGCTGTGGATGCGCGAGTACCAGGCCGGTGCGTGCCCCGGATCGGCCGAGTACGCGGCGACCAGCTCGCGCGATCGGTCGATCACGACGTCGGTCAGCACGTCGACGGCCATCGGCCGGGTCAGCGCGGTTTATGCGCGAGGACGGCGAACATGGTCACCGAGAGATGGATGTCGCCGTTGGCGGCGCCCGCATCGAGGTCGGCGAGCAGTTGATCGCGCTCCGCCTCGGTGATCGCGCCGCGCGCGACCGCCATCGCCGAGATCCTGGTGATCAGCGAGCCCGCGCCCACGCTGCGGTCCTGCACCAGTGCCTCCGAGCCGGTGTCGTCGACCACCAGGCCGGCCTTGGTGAGCAGACCGGGCAGGCGACGGCCCGACAGCGGATTGGTGGTCGCCGACACGAGCGTGTCGATCACTTCGCGGACGACCCGCCGGTCACCGGGGTGCACGATCGCCGTGCCCCAATCGCTGTCCACCACGACCACGCGGCCGCCAGGACGCAGCACGCGCGCGATCTCGTTGGCCGCGCGGGCGGGGGCGGTGAGGTGCTGGAAGACGCGCTCGCACAGAACGGCGTCGAAGCAGTCCGCGCCGAACGGCACGCCGTAGGCGTCCCCGGAGTGGAATTTCGCCGTCGAGCCGGCCTCGGCGGCACGGCGCTCGGCGGAGGCGAGCAGCTGCGGGTCCGGCTCGACGCCGACCGCGCTGCCGTTCGGGCCGACCGCCTCGGCGAAGGTGATGACCTCCGATCCCGTGCCGGAGCCGATGTCCACGGCGTGTTCGCCCGGCCGCAGCGCGAGCGCTTCGTGCGCCCAGGTGCGCAAGCGGCGGATACCGGGCAGCGCGGCCTGTAGGTCGCGCACGTCGACGAGCTGGTCATGGCCTGCTCGGTCGAACCGATCGGGGCGCAATGCGTAGGTGTTCATGGGCCCGTGTCCATCCCTGGCCGTTGCCGTCGTCTTGGTCGGTGTCGCCGTCGTCTGAGGCATGGCCTGGAGCCTACGCGGCAGGTCATCTACCCGCGCGTAGGGGATGTGAGGTGGGTCACTATCGCTGACGACTAGTCTGGTACTGCCCAATAGACGGAGAGGCGGGACAGTGACGCGCACGCTGTGCCTGGCGCAGGACGCCGAGGCGGACCAGCTACTGACCGAGGACCATTTCGCCACGCTGCTGGGCATGCTGCTGGACCAGCAGTACCCGATGGAGCACGCCTTCCGCGGCCCGAAGAAGATCGCGGACCGGATGGGCGGGTTCGACATCCAGCGCATCGCCGAGGCCGATCCGCAGGAATTCGAGGACCTCGCCGCTACCCCGCCCGCGATCCACCGCTACGGGCGGTCCATGGCCCGGCGCGCCCAGGAGTTGGCTCGCTACGTCATCGAGCACTACGACGGCAAGGCCGAGAACATCTGGACCGCGGGAGACCCGGACGGCAAGGAGGTGCTGCGCCGCCTGCGGGACCTCCCCGGCTACGGCGAGCAGAAGGCGAAAATCTTCCTGGCCCTCCTGGGCAAGCAACGTGGCGTGCGGCCGGAAGGCTGGCGCGCGGCGGCGGGCGCGTACGGCGACGAGGGCTCGCGCCGTTCGGTTGCCGACGTGACCGACGCCGAATCCCTCGCGCAGGTAAGGGAATTCAAGAAGCAGGCGAAAGCGGCAGCCAAAGCGAAGTAGTCCGGTGACCGTAACTCCCCGGTTGCCTATTTGAAATCGCCCTGCGTTTTTTCCTCGTTATCGCAGAGTCGGTGCCCGATGCTTTTGGCTGGTACGGCTCGACCTGAGATGAGGGATTGCAGGACATGAGGATGAGGAAGCTCGCCGTGGTGGCGGCGCTGGTGACCATTGCGACCGGAGTGGCCGCTGGTACATCCGGTGCCGCCCCGGCAGAAGAAAACGCGGAAAGCGCGATCAATTTCACCGCGCACGCGACCGATACCCAGTCGATCATCGAAATCGACGCGGGCTCGCTGGTGGTCGAGAACGAGGTACTCGAGGTGAAGGCCTCCAACGGTACCGTGCTCGCCGCGCAGCCGCTGCGGTTTCAGCTCGACGACTTCGAATTCCCGATCGCCGCAGCGGTTTCCGGCCGCACCGCGACGCTGACGCCGGTGTTCGACCGGGAACACGCGGTCTACAAGCCGGTCGCTCTGCCGTACGAGGACAAAGCGCCGTGGAAGACCGAGTACGACCGTGAGGTCGCCGCTTGGACCCGTCTGACCAGCACGATCTCCGCCGGTGCGACCATCGGCACGCTCGTCGGCGGCCTGGCGGGCGGCGCCATCGGTTGCGTGCTCGGCGGCATCGCCGGCGCGACCGTCGCCTCCGCCGCGATCGTCGGCCTGTTCGGCGCGTTCATCCCGGCCGCCGCCATCGGCTGCCTCGGCGGCATCATCGCCGTCGGCGCGCTCGGCACGCTCGTGGGTCAGATCCTGATCACCGGTCCGGTGGCGGTCGCTGCCGCGATCCAGTACTTCACGACGATCAATCAGCCGTTCGTCGCACCGAAGTAATCCTTCCGCGTGAAAAGACTCCGCTCTGCCCGGCTTCCGGGCGAGCGGGGTCTTTTTCGCGTGCTCGCGACCTGGGGAAACAATGTGCGTGTGCACACAGCGGCGCGTCGAGGGTTGGTGCGTCGCGCAAATCGGTGTTAATTTTAATGACATGTCTGCCGGCCGATGGAACCTCCTGCGCGTCACTTACGTGACCGCCGCGTTGGGTCTGCGGCTGCCGTTGACACGCGAACTGTGTCGCCTCTCTTGCTGCAGCTGAGCTGTTTTTCCTGCTCGTTTGCTGCCTCGCCGCCCATGTAGGCATGTCCCGTTCGATTACGGGACTTCAGCAAGGATCTGCACAATGTCCCTTCCCACCCTCGAACGATCCGTCTCCAGGGTTGCGGGCAGCCGTGCCCGCGTCCAGCGCCCGGTTGTCGCCCCTGAACTCCGCATCGGCGACAATCCGGCGGCCGCGGTGCTGCGCTCCGCGACCGGCGGTCCCGTCTCCCGCGACAATGCCGCGCGCACAACGGGTTTGAGCATCGCCACGGTCAACCGCCAGGTCTCCGCACTGCTCGCGGCCGGCCTGCTGCGGGAACGTCCCGACCTGACGGCCTCGGGTGCGGTCGGACGCCCCCGCGTCCCCTTCGAAATCGATCACGACGCCTACCTGACCATCGGTATCCACATCGGCGCCGCGGTCACCAAGATCGTCGCCGCCGATCTGCGCGGCCGCATCCTCGGCGGCTTGGCCATCGCCACGCCGCAGACCGGCCAGGAATTCGCCACCACCACCGTCGCCCGCAGCGCCAAGGCGTTCCTGCAGCGCTGGCACCGGCGCAAAGCGCTGTGGGCCGGTGTCGCGATCGGTGGCCGAGTCGACCCGCTGACCGGCGTCGTCGACCACCCGAAGCTGGAATGGCGTGGCGCGCAGGTAGGTTCGGTACTCGGCGAGGTGCTGGAGTTGCCCGTCTCGGTCGCGCCGCACGTCGAGGCGATGGCAGGCTCGGAGCTGTTGCTGCCCACCGGTGAGCCCAAAGATCAGGCCCGCGTCGAGCGGGGCAGCAGCCTGTATTTCTACGTGCGTGAAACCGCCGGTATCGCGGTGACTTTGGACGGTCGCGTGCACACGCCGAGCAACGGTCCAGGATCGATCGCGCACCTGCCCACCGGTTCGGACGTCGAATGCACCTGCGGACGGCGTGGCTGCTTGGAGGTGACCGTCGGTGATCGGTCGCTGCACTCCAGGGCCGTCGGCCGCGGCATCATCCCGGCGCACAACGGAACCGCGGGCTCGACCATCGCGGATCTGTATCGCGCGGCGGAGGCAGGTTCGGAATCCGCGCGCGAGCTGCTCGCCGAGCGGGCCACCATCCTCGGCCACACCGTGGCGATGGTGCGCGACATGCTCAACCCTGATCGGGTGATCCTCGGCGGCCAGGCCTTCACCGGCTATCGCCCGGCGGTAGCGCATGTGGCGCGGGCGTTCAACCAGGGTTCGACGCTGCCGCCCACCGATATCCGCATCAGCGGATTCGGCGGCAAGGTACAGGAATACGCCGCCGTGGTGACCTCGCTGAGCGTCCTCTACGCCGATCCGCTGGCCGCCGTCCGGCGAACCGCGTTGACCGACTGAGCAATACGACCAATGGGCGACCGGACATGCTGTCCGGTCGCCCTTTTCGTGCGTGCGGGACGTTTACCGATGCGGGTCGCCCGCGGTCGCGAACAAGCCTTCCAACGCTGTGATGAAGAAGGGGAAGTGGCTTGCGAAGCGTTGCAAGTTGCGGTCGCGTTCGAAGCCGCCGAACCAGTAGAGGCCGGGTTGCGCGTCGGCCGACGGATCGAGGTCGCGGAAGGCGCGGATCCAATTGTCGACACGCGCACCGATCACCGTGAACGGAAGGGCGCGAGAGAACACGGTCTCCTGGTCGATCGGCGGGATATGTTCGCGCCGGGTGGTCTCCAGGCCGCGCTGGAGCGCGCGGATCTGCCGGGCGAGTTCCAGCCCCCGGGTCGTCCGCACCGGCAGGTACTTCGGGGAGAGCAGGGTCGCGACGCCGCCGAGCGCGATGGCGACACCGACCAAGGCGTGCCCCGAGGTGAGCGCGAGCGCTACGGTCACCGCGATACCCGTGACCACCAGGGCCCCACCGAGCCACACCGCGATGCCGGGACGGCGGCGATCGAGGAAGTTGCCGCGGGCGACGGCGTCGGCGATCAGTGCGGCGCGAACCGGGCCGGAGGTCATTCGCCCCGGCGCGCGCAGCTCACCCAGTGTCACGGCGTCGGCGCCACTGGGCAGCAATGCCTGGTAGACGGCCTTCTCGTAGTCGCGCAGCTGATCGTCGGGCGTATTCACCCGGGTGATCCGCCAGTCGCTGTCGCTGAGCGGCGTGATCCGGATGTACCGGCGCACCGCGAGATCCACCACCGTGGCGGCGATGTCGACCGGATCGACATACCCGTCCAGCAGCAGGCCGGCCTCGCCGGGCAGCGCGCCCTCGGGTGAGGTGAACTGCACTCGATCGCCCTCGCGCAGCAGCGGGTCGATCGTCTCCGTGCCGCCGCCCACCGTCGCGTCCTGGCGGCGGGCGCGCAGCACGAAGGCGGCCAGGATCGCCAGCGCGAGCAGCAGGACGCCGAACGCCACGAGCACCGGGGCGGTGATCGCGAAGGGTCCCGCGTCGCCGCCGCCGCGCACGTCGGCGTTGCTCGGCACGGTGCCGGGCGGCAATTGCAGCGTCAGGTCGATCGCGTCGCCCTTGTGCAGGTCGGTTTGCTCGAGAAAGAGGACGCCGTCGGACTCGATCTTGACGTCGGCGCACGGGCGGGTGTTGCCGGGCGGGCCGAGTTTGCAGTCCACGATGCCCATTTCGAAGCTCGGGCTGATCAGCGAGGCGCTGATGGACGCGATGTCGGCGCCCAGCACGCCGAGCCAATGGAACACCTGGGTGCCCGGCGCGTCACTGACGGTGTTCTGCACGGAGTACTGGAAGGTGGACTTGCCCGGCCGCGCCTCGATGGTGAACTGGTCGTTCGCGACCGTCGCGGTGCCAGGGCCTTCGGTGTTCACATCGGTGACTCGGAAGACGCGCTCGGCGTCGTCGCTCACCTTCAGCCGCAGTGGAAGCGACATCCGGAACGATCCGTCCGTCGGCACCGAGATCTGTTCGACGACTTCGAGGACACCCTCGCGATTCAGTTTCAGATCGGCGGTGATGGTCACGCCGTCGGGTGCGGGCTGGGCTTGAGCGACCGGGGCCGCCGCGAACATTGCCGCGATGGCGAGAAGCAGCGCGCCTAGGGCGGCCCCCCGAAAAGTCAGCATGGCTGCCTACTTTAGACAGCTTGCTATTCTGCGTCAGCGGCTGTCGGCGATCACTGAGACGAGGGGGTACGGGGGCGTGACACAACCACCGTACGGACACGGACCGGTCCCGCACAGGGGGCGTCCGGTTCCTCCGCCGCCCGGCTACGGTGCGCCCTATGGACCACGCGCCGGTTACGGTCCGCCACCTGGATACGGCCCGCCACCCGGCTACGGCCAGCCGCCGGGGTATGCCCAGCCCGGTTACGGACCGCCGCCGGGATACGGCTCTCCGGTCCCTCCGCCGATGCCCTACGGTCCGCCCGGGCGGCCTCCTTACCCGCCGCGGCGCAAACGCGGTGGCGGTGGATGGGTGGTGCTGCTGATCGTCATCGTGTTCCTGGTCGCGGCGGGGCTGGTGCGCAACGCGATCTCGGTGGGACGCGGCGACAACGACGCGTCCGGCCCGCGACCGAGTTTCACGTTCGACGCCCAGCCGGACGGCTCGACCGGACCGTCGGAAACCGGAACCAACCCGTTGCTGACCGATCCGAGCACGACACTCGTTCCGGCGCGATGCGACTACTCGCCGTGGGGCACCCAGGTCGACGCCGCCCGCAAGTTCTTCGAAAGCGCCGCGTCGTGCCTGGAGTCGGCGTGGAAACCCGTGTTGCGCGAGGCGAATCTGCCGTTCCAGCCGCCGTCGCTGAACGTCAGCGCGACCACGTCGGGCATAACCACGCCGTGCACCGGCTCGACCAGCAATTTCGCGGCGTTCTACTGCCCGGCGAACAAGACCATCTACATGCCGATCAGCCAGTTGCAGACGGACTACTTCAAGGACAACTGGGTGGTCTACCTCTCGGTCTTCGCGCACGAGTACGGACACCATGTGCAGGCGATGTCCGGCATCCTGCGCAAGGCCAACAGCGATCGGGCCGACGCCGGGCCGCGCACCGCCAAGGGTTTGGAACTGTCCCGGCGAGTCGAACTGCAGGCCAATTGTTTCGACGGCATGTACCTCTCCTCGTCGTCGAAGGGCGGCTCGCTGACCGATCCGCAGATCACCGTGGCCCGCAAGGACGCCTATGGGCGCGGCGACCAAGCCGGGGACATGCGCGACCACGGGTCCGCCGAGAACGGCGGTCAGTGGTTCGAGACCGGGCTGAACAAGAACCGTGCGGCCCAGTGCAATACGTTCACCGCGTCGGCGGGCTCGGTCAGCTGACGCGCCGAGCGGGCACGGGCCCCGCGGCGGTCATCCGGTCCGGCTCAGGCCGGGCGAAGGGCGGCAGCGCTCTGCGGTGAGATAGTCCGCGATACCGCCCCGAGCCCGGTGCCGATTACGGGGAGCGGTCCCATCGATCAGAGCTTCGGATCGTCGTCGAGCGTGCGATCGGGATGTGGACGTCCGAAATGCCCCTCGCCGAGGCGGCGGGGCGCGTGTCCATGCACCCCTTCCGCGTATGCCGTTTCGGCGTGCAGGGCGAAGTCGATCCCGGCGGTCTCGTCCTCCTTGCTGACGCGGAAGCCGACGAGCCGGTCGATGCCCTTGCCGAGCGCGAAGGAGACGCCGAACGCGTAGGCCGCGACGACCAGCACCGCCACCAGCTGCTTGCCGAGCTGGGCGAGTCCACCGCCGAAGAACAGCCCATCGGCGCCGCCGGTCATCACCGCGGTGGCGAGCAAGCCGATCAGCACGGTGCCGACGACTCCACCGGCGAAGTGCACGCCGACCACGTCGAGCGAATCGTCGTAACCGGCCTTGAACTTCCAGCCCACCGCGAACGAGCACACCACGCCCGCGGCCAGCCCGACCAGCACCGCGCCCAGGGTGTTGACCGACCCGCACGAGGGCGTGATGGCGACCAGGCCCGCCACCACGCCGGAGGCGGCGCCGAAGGTGGTCGGCCTGCCGTCGCGGATCTGCTCGACCGCCAGCCAGCCGAGCATGCCGAGGCAGCCCGCCACCAGCGTGTTCAGGAAGACGGCCGCGGCGAGGCCGTTGGCCGCCAGCGCCGAACCGGCGTTGAAGCCGAACCAGCCGAACCACAGCAGGCCGACGCCGAGCAGCACGAAGGGCAGATTGTGCGGGCGCATCGCGTCGGTCCGGAATCCGATGCGCGGGCCGAGCACCAGCGCGAGGGCCAAGGCCGACGCGCCGGAGGCGATCTCCACCACCAGTCCGCCCGCGTAGTCCAGCGCGCCGAACCGCGCGAGCCAGCCGTCCGGGCCCCACACCCAGTGGGCGATCGGCGCGTACACAGCCAGCGCCCACACCGGCACGAAGATCATCCACGCGGAGAATTTGGCGCGGTCGGCGATGGCGCCGCTGATCAGCGCTGCGGTCAGGACGGCGAAGGCGAGCTGGAACGTGACGAACAACAACTCCGGCACCGAGCCGTGCACCGAACCCGGATCGATGCCCGCCATGCCCAGGTGATCGAGGCCGCCGATCAGGCCGCCGCCCGCGTCCGCGCCGAACGCCAGACTGTAGCCGAAAAGTAGCCAGGCCACGGTCACCAGCGGGATCGCGATGAAGTTCATCATCAGCATGTTGAGCACGCCGGTCGAGCGCACCATCCCGCCGTAGAAAATGGCCAGGCCGGGGGTCATCAGCAAGACCAGGGCCGTGCTGATCAGCAGCCAAGCGGTGGCCGCGGGGTCGATGGTCGGGGACACGGGTTACTCCTTCCGCGCGAACGCGCTGCGAGAAAGTTACCGAATGGTCGCTCGCGGGCCGACAACAGATCGGGAAAGTGCGGCTCCCGAGTCAGGCGGAGGGCTGATCCTTCCGGACACCGCGCAGCCACGCGGCGACCGCGTCCGGCGTGGGCGGGTCCGCGCCGACCAGGTCGAGCACGGTGTAGCCGATGCATGCCGCGCCCATCACGCGCGAGGCGGTCGCTTCCGCGTCACCCCAGGGCAGGAAGGGTTTGGCGAGCAGGAGGGAAGCGATGCCGTGACCCACCGACCACAGCTCCAGCACGATCGGCAGCGGGTCACGCGGCGCGATCGTCCCCTCGTCCATGCACTTGCGCACGGTGGCCGCGAAATGCTGGAAGGCCCCGCTGGTGAGGACCTGATCCACCGCGCCTCCGGTCTCGGTGGGCGCGGTCGCCAGCCGGTACTGCTCGGGATGCTCGAGGGCGAAACGGACGTAGGCCATGCCTTGGTCGTGCAGCTGGGTCAACGGAGAGGTCGCGGGGTCGGTGGCGGCCCGGATCGCGTCGGCGAGGTCTTCGAAGACCTTGGCGACGACCGCCTCGAGGAGCTCGTCCTTGTCGGCGAAGTGCCGATAGATCGACGGCGCGCTCACCCCGACCAGCTTGCTCACCGCCCGGATCGAGACGGCGTCGGCGTGCCCGGTGCTGGTGAGCAGTTCGGCCGTGGCCCGCAGGATCTCATCGCGCAATTGGGCTCCGGAACCGCGCGGCGACCGCGGACGCCTCCCTCCGATCATGCGCGTCCCGCGGTTTCCAGCGGGCGTGCGGCGGTGTCCTCCTCGCCCTCGGTCAGCCCGATCTTGGCGTGCAGGCGGGCCAGGGGTGCGGGCGCCCACCAGTTGGCCGGACCGAGCAGGCGCATGAGCGCGGGCGCGAGCAAGCCGCGGATGAGCGTGGCGTCGGCGAGCACGGTCAGCGTGAGGCCGAGCCCGAGCAACTGCATGAACGACACCTTCGCGGTCACCAGGGCACCGAGCACGATGGCCATCAGCACGGCGGCGGCGGTGAAGATCCGGCCCGTGCGCGCCAGGCCGATCGCGACCGCGCGGGTGTTGTCGTGCGTGGCCAGCCATTCCTCGCGCACCCGCGACAGCAGGAACACCTCGTAATCCATGGACAGGCCGAAGGCCAGGCAGAACATCAGGATCGGCATGGTCGGCACCAAGTATCCGACCGCGGTGAAACCGAGCAGGCCCGACAGGTGGCCTTCCTGGAACACCCACACCATCGCGCCGAACGCGGCCGCCAGCGAGAGGGTGTTCAGCACGAGCGCTTTGATCGGCAGCACGACGCTGCCGGTGAACAGGAACAACACGACGAACGTGGTCAGCGCGATCAGTGCGGCGGCGAGCGGGAGCCGGGCGGCCAATGACTGCAGCGAGTCGGCGTTGGCCGCCGCGGCGCCGCCGTAGAGCGCGTCACCCGGTGCGGGGACCGCCCGGATCGCTTTCAGCTGACGGTCACCGGCGGGCGAGAAGGGGTCGAGTTTGGTCGCGACGCTCAAGTAGGTTCCGGTGTCGTTGATCATTCCGGGCGGCGGCGGCGCGACTCGCGCGCCGGTCACGTAGATGCCCGCGGCCGACAGCACCGCCGGTACGCCGTCCACCTTGGACAGTTGCGCGGCGTATCCGCCGAGCGCCGCGTTGTCGCCGCGATAGCCGTCCAGCACGATCGTGGTGCCGGCGACCGGATCGGCCTGGGGGAATTCGGTGCGCAGGGCGTCGCCGACCTGACGGCTGGCGGCGGAGTCCGGCAGCACCCGGTCGTCGGGATAACCGAACTTGACCGACAGGAACGGCGCGCCGAGGGCGAGCAGCAGCGCGATGATCGCGACCGCGACCGGCGCGGCGTGCCGCATCACCACGCCGGCCAGCCGGTACCAGGCGGTGTCCTCCGGAGCCTGCGGGCCGGGTGCGGGCGCGCCGCGACCGAACAGGCGGCGCAGCGGAGCCCGCAGGTCGAGGGAGTTCACCCGATGGCCGAGCAGCACCAGCGCCGCGGGCAACACCACGATCGACGCGATCGCCGCGGCGGCGACCACCGCGACGCCCGCGTACGCGAAGCTTTTCAGGAAGTACAGGTCGAACACGCTCAGGACGGCCATCGAGAGTGCGACGGTGAGCGCGGAGAACAGCACGGTGCGCCCCGCGGTCTGCACGGACCGGATGGTGGCCGCGGCTGGATCCAAGCCGTTGGCGAGTTCTTCCCGGAAACGGCTGACGATGAAAAGGCTGGAGTCGATGGCCAGCGCCAGCCCCATCGCCGTCGTCATGTTCAGCGCGTAGATGGAGACATCGGTGAACAGCGTGAACATGCGCAGCAGTGCCAGCGTCGCCAGAATGGCGAACACCCCGATGGCCAACGGGAGGGACGCGGCGACGAGGCTGCCGAACACCAGGACCAGCACGATCATCGACAGCGGCACCGCGACGCCCTCGGCCAGCGCGAGGTCGCGGGTGGTCTGCTCGGTGACGTCGTGATAGATCGCGGCGATGCCGCCTTGGCGCACCGTGATGCCGTCGGAGACCCCCGCGAACTGCCGTTCCAGGTCGCTCGCGGTCCGCTGCACCTGGGTCTCGTCGCCTTCGATGTAGGCGACCACCAAGGCGCTCTTGCCGTCGGTGCTGCGTAAGGCGTTCGCGAGCGGCTGCGGCGTGGTCCAGTAGGACTGGACGCCTTGGACATCCGTGCGAGATTTGAGCGAGTCGGCCAGCACTGTGCCCGCCGCCTTGGTGGCCGGATCGTCCGCGCCCCCGCCCGAGCTGACCAGCAGGACGAAATTGGGCGCCGCCCCGGCGAAGTTATCCGCGATCAGCTGGGCGACGCGAGCGGATTCGGCATTGTCGGAGGTGAACCCGCCTGATTTCAAATGCGCGGGCGCGGTGGCGCCGAACACGCCGCACAGCACGGCGACCGCGAGCGCCGCGGCCAGCACGGTACGCGGAGATCGAGTGATGAATCGGGCCATCCGGGTCAGCATCGCGGCTCCGCTCGCTAGGTTAACGGCGTTAGAGTAACGCCGTTAACCTATGCTGTCGAACTCGCACGACGCGCCCGAGGTCAACCGCGGGACTTACGGATGGCCCGCAAGCCCCTTCGGCCGGGCACGGGAAGGTCGTCGCACATTTCCACCCATTCCGCGGTGGTCAGCCACAGTTGCTGTGCACGGGCATCGGCGGTGTTGTGGAAGATCCGGCGGCCCCGGTCGTCGCGCAGTTCTTGCGCGACCACCGACCAGCGCGGCGGGCGGCCGTGCTCTGCCTGGTAGTCCGCCAGATACGTCGCGATCGCGGTGCCGATGGTGTTCACGGGACGCAACGACACCCGGTTGCCGTACTGCGCCGCGTAGAAACGCCGCGCCGCGCACAGGGACCGGGGATTGGCGTTGGAGGCGATCCACCCCGCGCGCTGCGCGCGCTCGATGAGCCAGAGGTGTTTGACCGCCGACGGCGCGATATTGCCGACGCGGGTGCGGATCAGCGTCATGATCTGCTCGGTGCACAGCACGTCGCGGCGGGTGGGGCCGTAGCCGTGCGCGGTCCAGTGCGCGTCTGCGAGTTTGGCGAGCACCCGGCCGAAGTCGTCGATGCTGCGCTGGGCGCGGCGGCCGAGGCGTTCGATGCGCTCGGCCTCGCGGCGCATCTCGTTCTGCGCGGTCAGGGTGCGGATCGCCGCCATGGTGGGCACCTGGCCGCGTTCGAGAAGTTCGAGGATGGCGGCGGCGGTGGCCGGATCGGCGGCCGCGGTCACCGGCAGTGAGTCGCGCTTGATCGCGAACTCCTGGGGACTGATGGCACGGCTCAAGAGGGCGACGGCGGAGCGGTCGCCTGCGAAATCGGTGCTGGAGAGCCAGGCGGCGGCGATGTCGTCACACGACACGTGGACGGTCCTCCGGTGGAAGTGGGGATTGGCGCTGGTCACCCGTTGGCGGAGCTTTGTTGGTTGTGCCCCGGTCGGGATGAGGGACCGGCCGGGGTCACCAACCTGATGAAGGTTTGGCTACCGAAGTTGCCGTCTGCCACGTTAGCCAGACGATTGCATCGATGTCACCCATGGTGACGGTTTCGTTATTTCCAAAAATTGGAGGTAAATCGGGGTGAGAGTCCATCTTTTCCGGCCGCGACGGGATGCCGCGGCGGGTGCGTCCGGTATTCGCACGTGCAGGACAGGAGATAGCTCTAAGGTTGCTGTTGCGCATGTCCCGGTCGCCCATCGAAGAAGGCGACGTGCCTGTTGTGACTTGGATCACATTTCTCGGCGACCGTGTGCCGCTGCTCGGGGCGGTAGGCGGGCATGCGCGTTGTCGGTGGTCGCCGGTAACCTCTGGCCGTGGCTCTGTACCGGAAGTACCGACCGGCAACATTCGCTGAGGTGGTGGGTCAGGAGCACGTCACCGACCCGCTGAGTACCGCGCTCGACACGGGGCGGATCAGCCATGCCTATCTGTTCTCCGGTCCGCGCGGCTGCGGCAAGACGTCTTCCGCGCGCATCCTCGCCCGATCGTTGAACTGTGTGCAAGGGCCCACTTCGACGCCATGCGGCACCTGCCCGTCGTGTGTGGCGCTCGGGCCGGGCGGCCCCGGCAACTTGGATGTCATCGAACTCGACGCCGCAAGCCACGGCGGTGTCGACGACACCAGGGAATTGCGCGACCGCGCCTTCTACGCGCCCGCGGAGTCCAGATACCGCGTGTTCATCGTCGACGAGGCGCACATGGTGACCACCGCCGGGTTCAACGCGCTGCTCAAGATCGTCGAGGAGCCACCGGCGCACCTGATCTTCATCTTCGCGACCACCGAGCCGGACAAGGTGCTGCCGACCATCCGTTCGCGCACGCATCACTATCCGTTCCGGCTGCTGCCGCCCGCCACCATGCGCGGACTGCTCGGGCGGATCTGCGAGCAGGAGCACGTGCCGGTCGAAGAAGCCGTGTACCCCTTGGTGATTCGCGCGGGTGGCGGTTCACCGCGCGACAGCCTGAGCGTGCTGGACCAGCTGCTGGCCGGCGCAGGCCCCGAGGGCGTCACGTATGCCCGCGCGGTCTCGCTGCTCGGTGTCACCGACGTGGCGCTGATCGATGACGCGGTCGAAGCGCTGGCCGCCGACGACGGCGCGACCTTGTTCGGCACCGTGGACCGGGTGATGGAGGCGGGCCACGATCCACGCCGTTTCGCCGTCGACCTGCTCGATCGCTTCCGCGACTTGATCCTCCTGCGGGCGGTGCCCGACGCCACCGAACGCGGCCTGGTCACCGGCCCCGGCGACGTGCTCGACCGGATGCGCGATCAGGCCGAGCGATTGGGTTCGGCCACCTTGACCCGTTACGCCGAGCTGCTGCACGAAGGTCTCGGGGAGATGCGCGGCGCCACAGCGCCGCGACTACTGCTCGAAGTCGTCTGCGCGCGCATGTTGCTGCCCTCGGTGTCCGACGCGGAATCCGCCACCCTGCAACGGTTGGAACGGCTCGAGCGCGGTCTGGCCGGTGGTTCCATCGCCCCGGCGCCCGCCGCGTCGTCGGCGCATGCTCCCGTGCCGTCGCCTGCGGCTGGTTCGCCATCGGACCCGCCTCGTCGCCGAGGTGCCGAGGCGCTGGCCGCGATTCGTCGCGAGAACCGCGGGGGTGACCGCTCGGGAAGCGCCGCGGAAGCCGGTGGTTCAGCGCATGTCGAGGCAGGGGAGCGTGCCGGAGGCGCATCCGCGGGTACGGGGAATGTCGATGACACGACGCCGGTCGGCGGTGTGCGACCCGGGAATCCGTCTGCCGATACGGCGGGCTCCGGTGCCGGTGCGGAATTCCCGGGTGCCAGAGGCGGGCGTCCGACGGAGCCTGCCGCCGGCGAGTCGGTCGCGCCGGGTTCGCCTGCGCAAGGGGGTACGGATCGCCCTGTGCCGGTGGCCGAACCGGATTTCGCCGAATCCGGTGGTGCGGAGGGAATGACGCCGCGGCGGGAGGCGAGTGCGACCGTCGAGTCGAGTGCTCCGCAACGCGGGACGGCGGGCTCGGCGTCTGCGTCATCCGCCGCCGCGCGTGGTGCGAGCGCGATGCCGGGCGATCTCTCGGCCGAAACCGAAGATGCCCGAAGGCCTTCCGACCTTTCGGCGACGTCTGAGCGCGGATCGTCGGAGCAGGAAACGAATGCGCCGGCGGCCTCGTCGGTCGTCGATCCGGCCGCCGGGCGGCAGCAAGGGACCGATCCGGCTGCCGGACGGGGTTCTACCGCCGGGCAGGAGCGCGACGCTGATTCGGCTGTCGGACGGGGTTCTGCCGCTGGGCGGGGGCAAGGGGCTGATTCGGCTGCCGGACGGGGTTCTGCCGCTGGGCGGGGGGAACGGGCTGATTCGGCTGTCGAGCGGGGTTCTGCCGCTGGGCGGGGGGAACGGGCTGATTCGGCTGTCGAGCGGGGTTCTGCCGCTGGCCGGGGGGAAGGGGCTGATTCGGCTGCCGGACGGGGTTCTGCTGCCGGGCGGGGTTCTGCTGCCGGGGGCGAGCGCGGGCGTGATTCGGCTGCCGAGCGGACCGTCGGGCATGGCGATCAGGCTCGGTCCGCCGCGCCGGCGTCTCATGCGACCGGTTCGTCCGCGCAGGAGCTCGCCGCCGGTCCTGTTGCCACACCGGGCGCTGATCTGTTGCGGGAAGTGGAAGCCGCCTGGGCGGACATTCGCGCCAAAGTGCGTGAGTTCGGTGCGGCCGTGCAGGCGATGCTCGCCGGTGCGTCGGTCGCCCGGGTGGAGGGCGAGGTCATCGTCTTCGCGCACCAGCACGCGCCGCTGGCCCAGCGCCTGTCCGATCCGCGCAACCTGGAGGCGGTCCGGTCGGCGGTACGGGCGGTGCTCGGCCGCGACCACGAGGTGCGCTGGGAAGCGGGCGGCGCCGCGCCACGGCCCGCCGCCGCGCCGCGATCGGGCGGCGCCGCGAACCGATCCCGCGGGCAGGCGGGCAACCAGCCGGGACGTGAATCCGGCAACGCGGCGAGCCGTGGTTCGGCCGCGCCCGCGCCGCGCTTCTCCCGCCCGAGTCAGGCGAAGAACGCGAACGCCGACAAGGCTGGCGGCGCGGGGCGTTCCGGCGCAGGCGGCGCCGACAAGCGCCCATATCCCGCGGACGACGACATCCCGCCGCCCGACTACCCCGACCTACCCGACGACCCCGGCCCCGCGGACTATCCGCGGTACGACGCCGGGCCGAGCGCGGGCGACGCGTCGGCCGACCTGGACTGGGACGGGGCCCGGGTCATTCCCGCCTCGACCCCCGAAGAGGAGCGGGAGATGATGGCCGCCGCGGCCGATCCGGTGGCTCCCGGCGACCGTCGCGACCCGGATGAGGTCGCCCTCGAATTGCTGAAGAGTGAGCTGGGTGCCACACGATTGGATGGTTGACAACCACCGTTCCGACGACGTTAAGTTAACCGGAGTTCGCACTCCACGGTAGTATGGACGGGTAGCCGGGAGCTTCGGTACGCCGACGTTCTATGGTATGCCCAGGCGTACGGGCGACCGGGCCGTACGTTCGTCCTGTCTTGCCTGGTTTTGTACAGCGTTAGGAACGGTCGGTCGCAAGGCCGGTCGGCGAGGTCAGCCGCAGCCATGCCGCATCCGCGGTGTCGCCGCACACCAGCGCTCGGACGGACGAACGTACCGGCCGACCGCAAGGAGCACTCGGACGGACGGACGTCCGGTCGACCGCAAGGAGCGCTCGGACGGACGGACGTCCGGCCGCCGCACATTGAGGAAGGAACACTCCATGACCACAGAGGCCTACATTTACGAGGCCATCCGCACTCCGCGCGGCCGTGGCAAGAAGAACGGCTCGCTGCACTCGGTCAAGCCGATCGACCTGACTGTCGGTCTGATCCAGGAGCTGCGCGGGCGCTTCCCGAACCTCGACGAGGACCGGATCTCCGACCTGATCCTCGGCGTGGTCGCGCCGGTCGGCGATCAGGGCGCGGACATCGCCCGTACCGCGGTCACCGTGGCAGGCCTGCCCGACACCGTCGGCGGCTTCCAGCTCAACCGCTTCTGCGCCTCCGGCCTCGAGGCGGTCAACCTCGCCGCCCAGAAGGTTCGCTCCGGCTTCGACGACCTGGTTCTCGCCGGTGGCGTCGAGTCCATGTCGCGCGTGCCGATGGGCTCCGACGGCGGCGCCTGGGCACTGGACCCGGCCACCAACTACGACACCTACTTCGTCCCGCAGGGCATCTCCGCCGACCTGATCGCCACCATCGAGGGCTTCAGCCGCGACGATGTCGACGCCTACGCGGTGCGCTCGCAGGAGCTGGCCGCCAAGGCCACCACCGGCGGCTACTTCGCCAAGTCGATCGTCCCGGTCAAGGACCAGAACGGCATCGTCGTGCTGGACAAGGACGAGCACATGCGTCCCGGCACCACCGCCGAGGACCTGGCCAAGTTGCAGCCCTCCTTCGCCGTGATCGGTGAGATGGGCGGCTTCGACGCGGTGGCGCTGCAGAAGTACCACTTCGTCGAAAAGATCAACCACGTGCACCACGGCGGCAACAGCTCCGGCATCGTCGACGGCGCCGCGCTCGTGCTGATCGGTTCCGAAGAGGCGGGCAAGGCCTCGGGCCTGACCCCGCGTGCGCGCGTCGTCGCGACCGCCACCAGCGGCGCCGACTCCACCATCATGCTCACCGGTCCGACCCCGGCCGCCAAGAAGGTGCTGGCCAAGGCGGGCCTGACGCTCGACGACATCGATCTGGTCGAGATCAACGAGGCGTTCGCCTCCGTGGTCCTGAAGTTCCAGAAGGATCTGAACATCCCGGACGAGAAGCTGAACGTCAACGGCGGCGCGATCGCGATGGGTCACCCGCTGGGCGCCACCGGCGCGATGATCACCGGCACCATGGTCGACGAACTGGAGCGCCGCAACGGCCGCTACGCGCTGGTCACCCTGTGCATCGGCGGCGGCATGGGCGTGGCCACCATCATCGAGCGGGTCTGAGCCCCAACCGACAGCTGAGAATTCACGGCGGCGTGAGCGTCAGCCCGGAGCCGGCAGCCTGCGTGACCACGTAGGGCCGCGAACGCCGCTAATTCACCAAGGAGACACAAGAGCTGTGAGCGAAACCAACATGATCGGTTGGGAGCAGGATTCGGACGGCATCGTCGTGCTGACGATGGACGACCCGAACCAGGGCGCCAACACGATGAACGAGCTGTACAAGAAGTCGATGACGGCCACCGTCGAGCGGCTAGAGGCGGAGAAGGACAACATCACCGGTGTCGTCCTGACCTCCGCGAAGAAGACCTTCTTCGCCGGCGGCGACCTGAAGAACATGATGAAGGTCGGCCCGGACGACGCCCAGGCGCTGATGGAGGAGCTCACCGAGATCAAGAGCGCCCTGCGTCGCCTGGAGCAGCTGGGCAAGCCGGTCGTCGCGGCCATCAACGGCGCGGCGCTCGGCGGCGGCCTGGAGATCGCGCTGGCCACCCATCACCGCATCGCGGCGGACGTGCCCGGTTCGCAGATCGGTCTGCCCGAGGCCACCCTCGGCCTGCTGCCCGCGGGCGGCGGCGTCATCCGCACCGTGCGCATGCTGGGCCTGCAGAACGCCCTGATGCAGGTGCTGCTGCAGGGTCAGCGCAACAAGCCGGCCAAGGCCAAGGAGATCGGCCTGATCGATGAGCTGGTCGGTTCGGTCGAGGAGCTGGTCCCCGCCGCCAAGGCGTGGATCAAGGCCAACCCCGAGGCCGGCGTGCAGCCCTGGGACAAGAAGGGCTTCAAGATCCCCGGCGGCACCCCGTCGTCCCCGGCCTTCGCGGCCAACCTGCCCGCGTTCCCCGCGAACCTGCGCAAGCAGATCAAGGGTGCGAACATGCCCGCGCCGCGCGCGATCATGTCCGCCGCGGTCGAGGGCTCGCAGGTCGATATCGACAACGCGTCGCTGATCGAGTCCCGCTACTTTGTGCACCTGCTCACCGGCCCGGTGGCGAAGAACATGATCCAGGCGTTCTTCTTCGACCTGCAGACGATCAACAACGGCGGTTCGCGTCCGAAGGACGTGCCGAAGAAGGAGATCAAGAAGGTCGGCGTGCTCGGCGCGGGCATGATGGGCGCGGGCATCGCGTACGTCTCCGCGAAGGCGGGCTACGAGGTCGTGCTGAAGGACGTCTCCATCGAGGCGGCCGAGCGCGGCAAGAACTACTCGGAGAAGATCGAGGCCAAGGCTCTCTCCCGGGGCAAGACCACCGAGGAGAAGTCCAAGGCGCTGCTGGACCGGATCAAGCCGACCGCGGACGCGGCCGACTTCGCCGGCGTCGACTTCGTCATCGAGGCCGTCTTCGAGAACACCGAGCTGAAGCACAAGGTGTTCCAGGAGATCGAGGACGTCGTCACCCCCGACGCGCTGCTCGGCTCGAACACCTCCACCCTGCCGATCACCGGTCTGGCGACCGGCGTGAAGCGCCAGGAGGACTTCATCGGCATCCACTTCTTCTCGCCGGTCGACAAGATGCCGCTGGTGGAGATCATCCGGGGTGAGAAGACCTCGGACGAGGCGCTGGCCCGGGTGTTCGACTACACCCTCGCGATCAAGAAGACTCCGATCGTCGTCAACGACAGCCGCGGCTTCTTCACCTCCCGCGTGATCGGCACCTTCGTCAACGAGGCGATCGCCATGCTCGATGAGGGCATCGAGCCCGCCACCATCGAGCAGGCCGGTCTGCAGGCGGGCTACCCGGCCGCGCCGCTGCAGCTGTCGGACGAGCTGAACATGAAGCTCATGCAGAAGATCGCCAAGGAGACCTTGGAAGCCGCGCAGGCGGGCGACACCACCCTGGGCGTCAAGCGGCACCCGGCGCAGGACGTCATCGACTACATGGTGTCCGAGGGTCGTCCGGGCCGCCTGGAGAAGGCGGGCTTCTACGAGTACGACGAGAACGGCAAGCGCACCGGTCTGTGGCCCGGCCTGCGTGAGCACTTCAAGACCACTGCGGGCTTCGGCGTCCCGCTGCAGGATCTGATCGACCGCATGCTGTTCGCGGAGGCGATCGAGACCCAGAAGTGCTTCGACGAGGGCGTGCTCACCTCCACCGCCGACGCGAACATCGGTTCGATCTTCGGCATCGGCTTCCCGGCCTGGACCGGTGGTGTGCACCAGTTCATCGTCGGTTACCCGGGTGGCCAGGAGGCCTTCGTGGAGCGTGCCGACTACCTCGCCAAGACCTACGGCGAGCGCTTCGAGGTTCCGGCCTCGCTGCGTAAGTAATCGCGCGCCGCGACGCAACGCCGAAGCCCGCCATCGCTTTTCGCGGTGGCGGGCTTCGGCCGTTTTTCCGGCCCGTTCACCTGCGCGTCCGTTCGGCGCGATAGGTTGGCAGCCGTGCCGAGACGTAGTCGCCATGTTCTGATCGCCAGTTGCGCCCTCGCGCTCGCATCGGCCCCGGTGGCGGCCGCCGATCCGGTGACGACGCCATCGGTGCGTTTGCTGGGCGAGCAAGTCGTCGCGTCGAGCCTGGACTTCGCGGGCACCACCGTGGGTGGCCTGTCCGGGATCGACTACTCCGCGCGCACCGGTGAATTCGTGTTGATCAGCGACGATCGTTCGAGCAAGAACCCCGCGCGGTACTACACCGCGCGCTTCGAGGTCGGCGAGCGCGGCGTCGGACCGGTGACCTTCACCGGCACGCACCCCCTGCTGACCGCGGCGGGCGCGCCCTACGCGCCGATGTCGGTCGACCCGGAGGAGATCCGGGTGGACCCGTGGACCGGCGATTACTACTGGACGCAAGAAGGCGAGCGGGACGGCGCCCTGCTGCAAGATCCGTCGGTGCGGATCGCGCACCCGGACGGCTCCTATGCCGGTGACCTGCCGATCCCGGAGAATGAGCGGATGCGCCCCGACTCCGGGCCGCAACAGAACCAGGCACTGGAGGCCGCGACCTTCCTCGCGGGTGGCACGTTGTTCGCCACCGCCACGGAAGGGCCGCTGCTGCAGGATGGGCCGGCGGCGACCACGACGAGCGGGGCACTTACGCGGATCACCGTCCAGGCGCGGTCCGGGCCACTACTCGCCCAGTACGCGTATCCGCTGGATCCGGTCTTCGCCGAGTCGCGGCCGCAGCCCGGCCGCGGCGCGAACGGGATCGCTTCGATCCTCGCCGCCGATCCGCTGGATCCCACGAAACTGCTTGTGCTGGAACGGTCCTTCTCGCCGGGCACGCCCAACAAGATCCGCGTCTACGAGGCCGATCTGAGCTCCGCGACCAACATCCTCGATGCCTCGATCGGCGCTGCCCGCCCGGTGGCCAAGCGGCTGCTGGTGGATCTCGACGACGTCGGGCTCGCCGCCGTCGACAACGTGGAGGGCATGACCTGGGGGCCGCGTCTGCCCTCCGGTGCGCGCACCTTGGTTCTGGTCAGCGACGACAATTTCGACAGTCGCCAGATCACCCAGATCATCGCCCTCGCCGTGGCCTAGTCCGCGCCACGCAGCTCCTCGGCGGCGGCCTGGTACGCGGCAGCCGCCCTGGTGAAGTAGTCGAACAGCACCGCGCGCTGTTCGGGTGCGTAGCCGCCGATGATCTCGCCGATGCGCTGCCGTGCGGGGGCGAGTACCTCGTCGAGATCGGCTGGCTTGCCGATCAATTCGACGATCACCTTCCGGCGGTCGCCAGGGACCGGCGCGCGGCGGACGTAGCCCGCGTCCTCCAGGCGGTCGATCAGCCGGGTGGTCGGGCCGGTGGTCAGGCCGCTGCGCGCGCCGAGTTCGCCCGGCGTCATCGGCCCGGCCAGTTCGAGGATGTTGAGCGCGTAGAGATCGGTGGCGCCCAGATCGACCGCCCGCGCCCCGGCTTGTCCGTGCAGCATGACCGCGCTCAGGTAGCGCCGGTAGATCTCGCGGGCGTCGGCGCGGAGTCCGGGCGCCGTGGGCTCGCGGTCGGGTTCAGGTGTCGACACGGGTATTCCTCCGCACCTAATGTCTGCTCATGTAAAGATAGTTCAAAAAAGAAGAAAGCTCTCTGAAGAAGTAAACTATCACGGCAGCTCACCACCGCGCCGACCGGGTTACCGGAGACGACGTGGTTGGTCGAATCGGCTCCGGGTATCCGCTCATGTGGATCTGACGTGGCGGTGGTCACAACCAAAGCGGCATCGGCACCGGAACTCCTGCGGCGCGAAACACGAGGATTCGGCACACACCCGACCTGTTCGGAAACGTCACCCGCGTGATACCGCACCGCGCTACGTTGGAGTATGCGCAGGCATATCGGACACGGCGTCCGGCGGTCGGCGCGGAGTTGGTCGCCGATGTCGCCGATTCGATGTGAGTGTTCGAGGTGATCACATGAATCCACAGACGCGTTCGGGCCGGGTGCGCCCCGAATCCCCTGCGGCCGAGACGAAGACGCAGCGGCAGACGCCCGTCGACATCGCCGACGAGCTCGAGGCCATGGGCCTGTCCGGTGCGGTGGAGATCGGTCGCGGTGGATTCGGGGTGGTGTATCGCTGTATCCAGACCGCGTTGGACCGTGTGGTCGCCGTGAAGGTGCTTTCCTCGGAGATCGACCAGGAGAGCAGGGAGCGGTTCCTGCGTGAGGAACAGGCCATGGGCAAGTTGTCCGGCCACCCGAACATCGTCGACATCCTGCAGGTGGACGTGACGGCAACCGGAATGCCGCTGATCGTCATGCCGTACTGCACCCATGGGTCACTGGAAAAGCTGATTCGCGATCAAGGCCCATTGACCTGGGCGGACTCGCTGCGGGCCGGCGTCAAGCTGGCGGGAGCCATCGAGAGCGCGCACCGCGCCCGCATCCTGCACCGCGACGTGAAACCGGCGAATGTGCTGCTCAGTGGTTACGGCGAGCCGCAGCTGACCGATTTCGGCATCGCCCGCATCCCGGGCGGCTTTCGCACCTCCAGCAGCATGATCACCGGCTCGCCCGCGTTCACCGCGCCGGAGGTCCTCAAAGGCGACGAGCCGACCATCCGCTCCGACGTCTACGGCCTCGGCTCGACACTGTTCGCCTTGCTCACCGGGCACGCGGCCTTCGAGCGGCAGGCGGGCGAGCGGGTGGTCGCGCAGTTCTTGCGGATCACCACCCAGCCGGTGCCCGATCTGCGTGAACAGGACATTCCGCCGGATGTCGCCACAGTCATCGAACAGGCCATGTCCCCGAATCCGCGGGATCGCCCGACCAGCGCCTACGAGTTCGGCGAAATGCTGCGCGCGGTGCAGCGCGGCCACGATCAGTTGCCGGACGAGATGGCGCTGCTGGAGACCACGCCGGAGCCCGAAACGACCACCTCGGCCGCCGGGGGCGAACCGACCGCGGTGTGGACCGCCTCCCGTCCCGCGGTCACCGCGCGGCGCAGCTGGCCGTTGACGCTACGGCCCGCCGTCTCCCAGCATCCGGCGGTCGTGCCGACGACGCCGCCGACGGCCGTGACCAAGTTCTGGCCGCCCACGCCTACGCGAGAGCCGATTCCACGGCCGCGTCTGCTGGACATCCTGCGCGCGGGCGGGCGGCGCAGGTTGGCAGTGATCCACGCGCCTGCGGGCTTCGGCAAGAGCACGCTGGCCGCGCAGTGGCGCGCCGAGCTCAGCGAAGGCGATACCGCGGTCGCCTGGATCGGCATCGATCGGGACGACGACAACGAGATCTGGCTGCTCGCCCATCTGATCCAGGCCATCCGCCGGGTGCACCCGGACGTCGGCGCCGGTCTGGACCAGGTACTGGAGGAACGGCCCGCCGACGCGGCCGCTTTCGTGATTCCCACCCTCATCGACGAGATCCACGCGGCGGGCAGGACGGTCGTGGTGATCGTCGAGGACTGGCAGCGGATCACCGACGCGGGCGCGCATCGCGCGATGGAAGCTCTGCTGGACAACTGCTGCCACCACCTGCGTTTCGTCGTGACCAGCCGGGAACAGTCCGGCCTGCCGACCAGCCGCATGCGGGTGCACGACGAACTGGTCGAGATCGGCTCGGCCGCGCTGCGCCTCAACGAGGCGGAGACCAGGCAGATCCTGGTGGAGCGCAACGGCTTCGACCTGACGCCCGAACAGGTCACCGAAATCCACACCGCCACAGACGGATGGCCCGCGGCCATTCAGCTGGTGGGCTTGTCCCTGCGCGGCAACGCCGACCCGGCTCAGCTGATCGCCACCCTCTCCGAGGGCAACCACGGCATTCGCGAATACCTCGCCGAGAACGTCTTGGACACTTTGGAACCGAAGATGCTCGAGTTCCTGATGTCGATCGCGGTGACCGAGCGGGTGTGCGGTTCGCTCGCCGCGGCGTTGTCCGGGGAGCCGGATGCCGAGCAGCTGCTCGAGCAGGCCGAGCAGCGTGAGCTGTTCTTGCGGCGCATCGAGCACGACCCCGAGTGGTTCCGGATGCAGCCGCTGTTCGCAGAGCACCTGCGGACCCGGCTCGACCGCGTCCACCCGGGGAAGCTGAAGTCGCTGCACCGCAAGGCTTCGCGCTGGTACGCCGAACACCAGCTGATGCGCAAGTCGGTCGACCACGCGCTGGCCGCGACCGATCTGAAGATGGCGCTGGACCTGCTCGAGGGTGGCGGGATGGACCTGATCGACGGTTCCCGGCTGGCCACGCTGCTGGGCAGCGTGTCGAAACTGCCGATGCAGCAGGTGGCCTCGCGCTCGAAGTTGCTGATGGCGGTGGCCAGGGCGAACGTCAACCTGCAGCAGTCCGGCGCGGCGCGCAACGCCCTGGGCAGGCTGTCCAACATCCTGGCCCGCGGGTCCACCGGCGACGCCGATGTGCGGGTGCAGCGCTGCCAGGCGGCCGTGCTCGCCGCCTCCGACCAGATCGCGCGCGACCACACCGATGGCGTGCTGGATCGGGTCGCCGACTGTCTGCGGGAGCCGGACGATCTACCCGTGTGGACGGTCTCGACGGCGGCCAATCTGACATCCTTCGTGCGCCTGTGCGAGTTCGACTTCGAGGGCGCGAGGAAGGTCCAGGAGTGGGCCGAGGAGTACCACGAACGCTCGAAGGATCCGCTGGGTCTGGTGTTCGGTCGCTGCGGCCAGGGCGCCGCCGCCTACGAGCAACTCGACGTGGACACCGCCACGCGCTGTTTCCAGCAGGCCTGGGACTTCGCGCGGGAACGCTCCGGACCGCGCTCGCACGCGGTGCGGGTCGCCGCGGCGCTGCTGGGCGAGATGAGCTACCGCAGGGGCGATCTGGCGACCGCCGACCGGCTGCTCGACGAAAGTCACGAGCTGGTCACCCGGGTCGGTCCGGTGGATTTCCTGATCTCCACCTTCGTCGTCGGCGCCCGGGTCAAGGCGGTCGGGGGAGATCTGTTCACCGCGGCGACGCGGCTGGACGAGGGCGCGCGCATCGCCGCCGACAACCGACTGCCCCGGCTGGCCGCCCACATCCGGGCCGAACGGCTGCGCCTGGGCATGGCGCTGGAGTCCGCGGATCGCCGCTACACCGACCTCAGTGAATCCACGCCGCTCCAGGCGGCGCATCGGCTCACCGGCGCCGCCCTGCTCACCGCCGAGGCCGAGGAACTCGCCGCGATCCGCGCGCTGCTCGGCGAACACCGGCTCGGCTCCGACGATCGGGCGGTGCGCCGCGCCCGCGCGCTGTCCGACCACACCCGCCAGAAGCACCGCCCGCGCGCGCAATTGGACGCCGCGCTGCTCCTCGCGGAATCTCTGGCCACCGCGGGCTGGGTCGGTGAGGCCACCAACCTGCTGCTGCCCGCCGTCGCGACCTGCGCCGACCTCGGCTGGACCAGGCCGCTGCTGGACGCGGGCCCGGGCGTGGTCGGCATCCTGCGCGTGCTGCGCGCCGACCTGCCCGCCTCCGCTCAGGTCGGCGACGTCGAACTGCCCGCCCCGTTCCTGGATGAACTCCTGAACGAGGCGGGCAGCGACGCCTTCTGAACGTCCCGGTCTACGGCTGCCACCACGGGCGCAGCGGTACGGTCCAGTCGCCGTCGGCGGGCAACTTGACGCCGAGCACCTGGTGCAGCTGAACCACGTTGCGCTGGAAGCCCAGCCGGCAGCCCGCCATGTACAGGCCCCACACCTTCGCGGTGCCCTCGCCGACCTCCGCGACGCAGGCGTCCCAGTTGGCGACCAGGTTCTTGCACCATTCGTGCAGAGTCAGGGCGTAGTGCTCGCGCAGGTTCTCCTCGTGCAGCACCTCGAGCCCGATGTTCTGGATCTCGGAGATGATCCGGCCGGAACCGATCAACTCGCCGTCCGGGAACACGTAGCGGTCGATGAAATCGCCCGCCTTGGTGGTGCGGGTGTTGTCCGGGCGGGTGATGCAGTGGTTCAGGAACAGGCCGCCGTCGCGCAGCTTGTTCTTGATGTAGTCGAAGTAGTACGGGTAGTTGTGCACCCCGATGTGCTCGGTGAGCCCGATCGAGGACACCGCGTCGAACTCGCCCTCCGGAACGTCGCGGTAGTCGGAATGCCGCACCTCGGCCAGATCGGCCAGGCCCTCCTCGGCGATCTTCTTCTGCGCCCAATTCGCCTGCTCGGCCGAGAGCGTCGCGCCGATCACCTTGACGCCGCGCTTGGCGGCGTAGCGCACCATGCCGCCCCAGCCGCAGCCGATGTCGAGCAGCCGGTCACCCTCCTTCAAGCGCAGCTTCTCGAACACCAGGCGGTACTTGTTCTCCTGCGCCTGCTCGAGCGTCCAGCTCTCGTCGCCGTAAGTCGCGCAGGTGTAGGTCATCGACGGGCCGAGCACGTGCTCGTAGAAGGCGTTCGAGACGTCGTAGTGGTGGTGGATGGCTTCGGCGTCGCGCGTCTTGGAGTGGCGCAGTCCCTCGAAGGCGATCCGCCGCCAGCGCGGCAGCGTCTCCTGCGGCGGCGGGGCGACCGGCTTGAGCCGCTCCCAGCCCAGCGAGCGCGCGATGGTCACCAGGGCCAGCGCGGACGGACGGCGGAACTTCAAACTGTCCAGCGCCTTCAGGAGCGCGTACGGATCACCCGGGTGCACCCCGCTGGCGGTCATGTCGCCTGCTATGTAGGCGCGGGCCATGCCCAGGTCGCCGGGGGCGGTGGCCAGGTAGTTGATGCCGCGCGGAGTCCGGATGCCCAGTGCGAACTCCGAGTCCTCCGGTCCGGTCGCGCTGCCGTCGTAGGCCGTCAACCGGATCGGGACTTCGCCCTCGACGAGGGTCTCGAAGATCTCGGCAATGCTGAGTTTGGTTCCGAGATCGGCGAAGACATCGGAACGGTCCTTGAATGTCGTCATTTGCGTTGCACCGCCTTCGAATACAAATCCAGCAGGCGCTGGTTCGGGTCGTAGCGTTTTTTCAGTTCGGTGTAGGTGTTTCCGCCGTAGAGCGCCGCGAACTCATCCTTGTCGTAGAAGGAATCCGAGTACAGCGACTTATGACCGTCGAATTCGGTCACTTTGCGCTCGATGGCGCGGTTGGCCGCGCCGTCCTGCTGCCCGGGAACGGTGGGCACGGCCGACCAGAATCCGACGTTCACGTAGGTTCGGTCCGGCTCCAGGGGATACAGCGGCCAAGCGCGTCCGCCGGGCCGCTGCGTGCGGCCGGTCTCGCGCAAACGCAGCGGGCACAGCCAGATCGGCTCGATCGGAATCTCGCGCAGGAACCACTCCACGAAGTCGGCGGTGCGGTTCACCGGCACCTCGATGTCCTGCACGACCCGCTCACGCGGGGGATTGCCCTTGCGAGCCTCGAGCTTGTCCCCGATGTCGTACTTGTGATCGAGCGCCACCAGCTTCCAATAGAAGCTGCTGCGCCGATAGCGCTTCGGCCAGAACCGGCGGATCCTCGGATTCTGCGTGCCGAAGGCGCGGGAGCACCAGAACCAGTCGGTGTCCCAGCGCCACAGGTAGTCGTGGATGGTCAGGCGGTCGCGCTTGGGCGTTTCGCCTTCGTGCTGGATGGACCGGTAGTAGATGTCCATCCCGGTGTAGTCGCTGACCGGGCCCGGCTCGTCGGTGCGGCGGCCCAACGTCAGATAGCTCTCCTCGGCGGAGAAGACGACGCCGTCGAGGTAGTCCACGGGCTCGTCCGCATAGACCCGATCCGTGACGATCGTCGCGAGGGTGGCCTCCAGTTCGCGCAGGTCCCGGAAGCGCACGTGCCGCAGCGCGACGTACGGTTGTACTTCTTCCAGCTCGATCTTCAGCCGGACCGTGTAACCCAGCGTCCCGTAGGAATTCGGGAAGCCGCGGAAGAGATCGGCGTGCTCGTTGTCCGGCGTGGCGGTGAGGATCTCGCCCGCGCCGGTCAGCACGTCCATCTCCAGCACCGACTCGTGCGGCAAACCGCTGCGGAAGGAGGTGGACTCGATGCCGAGGCCGGTGACCGCTCCGCCCAGCGTGATGGTCTTGAGCTGGGGAACGACCAGCGGCGCGAGCCCGTACGGGAGGGTGGCGGCGACCAGCTCCTCGTAGGTGGTCATGCCCGCGACGTCGGCGGTCCTCGCCACGGGGTCGACCGCGATCACCCTGGTCAGCCCCGAGACATCGAGGCCGGGCGCGGTGCTCTCGGCCCTGGCGCGGAAAAGGTTCGAGGTCTTCTTGGCCAAACGGACGTTGGCGTGCTCGGGTATGGCGCGGTAACTCGCCAGAAGGCGGTCCACGCCGGCTCGATGCGCGGCAAATCCTGATTCGCGTGCGGCCGGTGCGTGTCCGGCCTTCCCCAACAGACTCACTGCCACCCCTCGACGCTAGTACGGACCATACGGCGGGGCCACCGCGAGGTCTCGGTCGCGGAGAAATGTCACGCATATGTTGCGAAATGGAATACCGAATCGTCCGGAGAAGTTCGCCACACGCTCCGCCCTCGCCGTTATCATCCGGGGCCGACAGGGCAGGATGGAGATCCGTCGAGACACCGCATCCGGACAAGGAGCTCATTGTGGGACAGGTCAGCGCCAGTAGTTCGATCGACGTGGCGGCGGATCCGCAGCGCGCGCTGGAGGCCATCGCCGACTACGACACGGTGCGTCCGCGCATCCTCTCGTCGCACTACCGCGACTACAAGGTGGTCGAAGGGGGCAAGGGCGCGGGCACCGTCGCGGAGTGGACGTTGCAGGCCACCGAGAAGCGCTCGCGCAACGTGCACGCGGTCGTCTCGGTGTCCGATTCCATTGTCACCGAGCGCGACTCGAATTCGACCTTGGTGAACACCTGGACCGTCACCCCGGAGGGCGCGGGCGCGCGGGTCACGCTGCGCACCACCTGGAAGGGCGCGGGCGGCGTCGCGGGCATCTTCGAGGGAATCTTCGCGCCGCTCGGCCTGAAGAAGATCCAGGCCGAGGTGCTCGGCAACCTCCAGCGCGAACTGGCCTGATCGTACGGCCGCGACGACGGCAAGGGCCGTCGTCGCGGTCTGCTCGATCTATTCGGCCGCGATGTCGAAGAGGTTCCCCTCGGGATCGGCCAGCGTCGTCCACTTCATGCCCCACTCATCGAAGTCGGCGACGTGCTTCGCGCCGAGATCGATCGCGCGCGCGACCTCGTCCCGGCCGGAAGCGAGCAGGTCGAGGTGGATGACGTTCTTGCCGGGGTTCTTGTCGGGCACGCGGATGAACATCAGCGGGGTCGCGGCGCCCGCCGTCCGGCCGACGGTGGCGAACTCCGGGGTGGGGTCGGGATCGACGGGCGTCTCCAGCAACTGTGACCAGAATTCGGCGAGCGCGCCCGCGTTCGCACAATCGATGGTGACGTGGGCGATCGAGATCGTCATGGATATCTCCTTTTCACGGTTGGGCGATGGGCCAGCACACTTCGGTCCGGTAGGTGGCGGATTCATCGGACGCGTCCGGTCCGAGCAGGTACATCTCGCGGATCGGCTCGGGCAGCGCGACAGCGTGTTCGGCGACGTGACTGCCCAGTGCGCCGTAGGTCCGGTCGAAATCGTCGAACGGGCCCTCGTGCACGGCGACGGCGAAACGGCGCGCGGGTAGCTCGATGAGCGAAAGCGTTGCCGGCAGTGCCACATCCGTGGCGGCGACCGGGACGAACGCGACGACTTCGCCTTCGTCCTGCTCGAAGAAGTCGGTGCTGTAGGTGGCGCCGGCGACGCCCGCAGGCGCGATGCTCGCGGCGGCCAGCGCCTCGTACAACGCCTGGAACGTCGAAGCGCACCACTCGCCGATGTGTTCGCGCGCCACCGTCGCGCCGATCGCCGCCGCCGGGAACGCCCCGACCACGCGATACTCCACGGCGATCGGAGCCGATGGCGTCAGCAGCGCGCGCAACGAGGCCACGACCGCGCGGGTACGGGCCAGCTCGGCTTCCATGCGCTCCAGATGCGCACGCAGCGTGGTGTCACGGGCGTTCTCATCCGGCGCGGCCAGCACGGCGCGGATCTCCGGAACCGGCATGTCCAGCTCGCGCAGCCGCCGGATCAACTGTGCCTGCGTCACCTGCGCCGTCGCGTACCGCCGATAGCCCGAATTCGCGGCTATGCCGGCCGGAGCGAGCAGGCCGATCTCGTGGTAGTAGCGCAACGTCTTCACGCTGAGATTGCTCAGCCTGGAGAATTCCCCGATGGGGACGGTGGCCGTCATGGCACCAGCCAACACCCTCCAGTGGCGGGAGGGTCAAACGACACCCGCTGTTCAGGCGAGCGCGAAGGTCAGCAGCAGGGTGGTCTGGAACATGCCGCGCCACCACGAGTAGCCGAACCACACACCGGGGGTGACTTCCCGGATCTCGTCGTAGACCTGCGGCGTCGGAGAGGGCGCGTAGTTCAGTGCCCAGGTCGGCTGTCCGTCGGTCAGGGCGGGCGCCACGTAGACGTCGGCGCCCCAGGCCTCGAAGCCCGCACCGGTGAGGCGGTTCATCAGGAAGCCGCCGTCCGGGCCGGTGTAGAAGGTCTTGCCGATCCACAGCGGGGGCGCGATGGCCTGCATGACCGGCGGGCGAGTGACCCAGCCCGATTTCACGCCGACCGGAACGGCGCCGAGCGGTGCGGCGCGGAAGATCGCGTCCTGCTGCTCCGGCGAGCACCGGAAACGCAGCGAATCGAGCGTCGCGGCCTTGTCGTCCGGGTAGAGGACGCAGCCGCCCCCGTAGTCGGCGACCGCCGGGGTCGTCTGGGGCTCGTCGGCCCCTTGCGCGTCGATCACTCCAGGGTTGTCGGTGATCTCCGTATCCGCGGACGCCGCTGCGCCGAGAAAGATGCTGGGAACACCGAGCGTGAGCACCAGGGTGCTCAGGAAACGTGCACGAACTGCGATCATCATTGGCTCCAGATTTGCACACCGCTTTCCGACTAGGTGTCGATGGTAAGGCGCGCATGGTCGGTTCCGATCGGAACTACCCAACCTGTTACCCGTCATGCGCGCTGTTATCCGCCCTGCGCCGCGGACCTGGGACCGTCGGGCCGCGCCGGGGACCGGCCGCGGCAGGACTAGGCTGGCCGGTGACACCTTCTTCAGAGAGGACGCTCCCGTGCAGCCAGGTGGCCAGTTCGATATGCAACAGTTGCTCGCCCAGGCGCAGCAGATGCAGCAGGCGGTGATGGAAGCCCAGGCCGAGATCGCGGCGACCGAGGTGGACGGTGCGGCGGGCGGTGGCCTGGTGCAGGTCAGGCTGAAGGCGAGCGGTGAGGTGGTGTCGCTGACCATCGACCCGAAGGCCGTGGATCCCGACGATGTCGAGACATTGCAGGATCTGGTCATCGGTGCGGTCAACGACGCGATGGCCAACGCGCAGCGCATCGCCGCCGAACGGCTCGGACCCCTGTCCGGTGGCTTCGGCGGCGGCGGTTCGCTGCCCGGTTTCTGAGCCGAGGTAGCAGTTGTACGAGGGTCCGGTCCAGGATCTGATCGACGAATTGGGCAAGCTGCCCGGCGTCGGTCCGAAGAGCGCGCAGCGCATCGCCTTCCATCTGCTCCAGGTGGAGCCGCCGGAGATCGATCGCCTGCAGGCCGCGCTGCAGAAGGTGCGTGACGGGGTGCAGTTCTGCGTGACGTGCGGAACGGTCTCCGACGGCGAGCTGTGCCGCATCTGCGCCGACCCGCGCCGGGACCGGACCATGATCTGCGTGGTCGAGGAACCCAAGGACGTGCAGGCGATCGAGCGCACCAGGGAGTTCCGCGGTCGCTACCACGTGCTCGGCGGCGCGCTCGATCCGCTCAGCGGTGTCGGCCCCGACCAGCTGCGGATCCGGGAACTCTTGGCGCGCATCGGAAACCAGGAGGACGGCATCGACGTCAGCGAGGTGATCATCGCGACGGACCCGAACACCGAGGGCGAGGCCACCGCCACCTACCTGGTCCGGATGCTGCGCGACTTCCCGGGTCTGAGCGTGACCAGGCTGGCCTCGGGCTTGCCGATGGGCGGCGACCTCGAATTCGCCGACGAGCTCACCCTCGGGCGCGCGCTGTCCGGCCGCCGCGCGCTGTAGCTCGCGAAACGCCTCCCACGACGGGGATTGCGCCGCGCCGGGCGTGCGTTACCGTGTCGGGGATGAGCATCGAATTCGCGCTGACGACGCTCGTCATCGTCGCCACCCCCGGCACCGGTGTGCTGTTCACGTTGGCGGCGGGGTTGTCTCGCGGCGTTCGAGCCGCGGTGATCGCGGCCTTCGGCTGCACGCTCGGCATCGTTCCGCACATGATCGCGGCGATCACGGGGCTGGCCGCGCTGCTCAACGCCAGCGCGGTCGCGTTCCAGACGCTGAAGTACCTCGGCGTCGGCTATCTGGTGTACATGGCCTGGACCACGTTCCGGGACAAGGGCGCGCTCGCCGTGCCGGAGCAGACGGGCCGCACCGCACCCTCGGCGCGGAAAGTGATCACCTCGGCGGTGCTGCTGAACCTTCTCAACCCCAAGCTGACCATCTTCTTCTTCGCGTTCTTGCCGCAGTTCCTGCCCGGTGGCGCACCGAACGCGCTGGCGCGCATGCTCGAGCTGAGCGGCATCTTCATGCTCGCCACGCTGGTGGTGTTCGCGGTGTACGGCGCGTGCGCCGCCGCCGTCCGCGATCAGGTCATTTCCCGTCCCGCCGTGGTCATCTGGATGCGCCGGGTCTTCGGCGCGTCGTTCCTCGCGCTCGCGGGCCGGTTGGCCACCCAGAACCAGTGACCGGGTTCAGAGGTCGACGCGCGACCAGGGCAGCCCGGGGAACCGGCTGCGGTCGTCGTTGGCCCAGCCCCAGATGAGGGCGGCGACGGTGGCGGGATCGGAGATGCTGGTTCCGAAATGCTTGTCGGGGGAGCCGTCCCGGTATTCCACGGTGTAAGCGCCGGAGTTCTCCCGGTAGGTCTGGATGTAGAACTGCTCGCCGCGTTCGACGACGAGGTACGGGTTGGGCGGGGCCAGCTCCGGAATCCACTGCTGGACCAGCGCTTCGGTCAGGTACGGGAACTCACCCGCGCCGCCGTGCGTGACGATGGCCTCGACGTGCACGGCGGGATCGATCAGCCAGGCCAGCTGCGGGTCGTAGACGGCATAGTTCAGCGGTGTGGCGAGTTCGAACAGCAAGCGGCGGACGAAGCCGATCGCGTCGTAGGGGCACGACACGTGCAGTGCCGCACCGGTGGCCGCGCCGCCGACCGGCACGGTGCTGAGGAAGTTGTCCTCCTCGGGCAGTTCCGCGTTGCGTCTGTTCAGTTCGGCCGCGATCCGCGCGACCGACCCCGACTCGGGGACGCCCTGCTGGGTGCTCAGGTAGGCGTCGACCTCCGCGATCGACGATGCGACACCGGACGGCAGCAACACGTGGTCATAGCTCACCGGGCCAGGGTACGGAACCGCTCAGGCGCGGCGCCGGGCCGTCTCGCCGTCGCCACACCGGCAGCCGCCCGCGAGGTCTCGGCAATCGAGGACGAAGGCGTGTCTGGCGTGGCTGAGCTCCAGGCAGTGCTCGTCGGTGCATTCGGCGATCCGGCTCACGTGCACGATCAGGGTTCCGTGGCAGTGGTCGAACGCGGATTCACAAGACGAACAGTCTGATCTACGCATAATGACCTCCTGACGAGATCGTTGTCGTCGTTCGGTGATACCACCGGTGCGGGCGTCGCGGTGGGACCCGGGCCCGTGTGTCGCCGCGCCCGATACTTAAGCAAATGTGTGGCAATCGATTGCCGCTGCACGGCGTTTCACCTGATATAGGCCCTGCTACATGCGAAAATGGCCGCAAATACCACTGATGCGGGTGTCCGGAAGAAGGTTTCCGGACTGCCCGGGCAGCATTCGGCGACCGTTGGGCACGGATGGCGGAAGTGAGGTCGGCGGTGACGTTGCGCGATGAGCGGCGAGATACCGCAGCCACCGTGCGGGAACAGGTCGCGCGCTACCGCGAAGATGCTTCTGCCACCGCCGCCTACGACGAGTGCGGCGCGCCGGTCGCGGGCTACTACGACGAATTGGTCGACGCCGACGGCAAGGTGCGCCGGGTGTGGTCGCAACTGTCCGCCGACTTCGCCGAACTCGGCGGGGACGGTTTGGGCAAGCTGGACAGCCGGGTGCGCAGGCTGATCGACGACGACGGCATCACCTACCTCGAGGCGGGCGCGTCGGCCGAGAACACGCCGGCCCCGTGGCGCCTCGATCCGATTCCCTTGCCGGTCGCCGCGGACGATTGGACCCGGCTGGAGGCCGGGCTGGAACAGCGCTCCCGCGTGTTCGACGAGGTGCTCACCGACATCTACGGTCCACGCAGGACGCTCGCCTCGGGACTGCTCCCACCGGAAGTCGTGTTCGGCAATCGCGGCTACGTACGAGCCGCGCACGGCATCACCGTGCCGGGACGGCACCAACTCTTCCTGCACGCCTGCGATCTCAGTCGCTGGGGCGACGGCCGGTTCCGCGTGCTCGCCGACTGGGCGCAGGCGCCGTCCGGCGCCGGATACGCGCTGGCGGACCGCAGGGTCGTGTCGACCGCGATCCCGGAGGCGTTCGAGCACGCGAATCCGCGTCCGCTGACGCCCTTCGCCAGGGCGATGCGATTGATGCTGATCGAATCCGCGCAGACCGACGACGACGAACCGGTGGTCGTCGTGCTCAGTCCAGGCGCGCAGTCCGAAACCGCGTTCGATCAAGCCTATCTCGCCTCCACACTCGGCTTTCCGCTGGTGGAGAGCGCCGATCTGGTGGTGCGCGACGGCGCGCTGTGGATGCGGTCGCTCGGCACGCTGAAGCGGGTGGACGTGGTGCTGCGCCGGGTGGGCGCCGAATTCTCCGATCCACTGGACCTGCGGCCGGATTCGCGGCTGGGCGTGGTGGGGCTGGTCGAGGTGCTGCGCCGCGGCGCGGTGACGGTGGTGAACACGCTCGGCAGCGGGCTGCTGGAGAATCCCGCGCTGGCCGGATTCCTGCCCGCCCTGTCGCGCGCACTGCTCGGTGCGGACCTGTTGCTGGAGAACGCGCCGTCGTACTGGGGTGGTCATGAACGGGAGCGCGGACACCTGATCGCGAATCTGGACAAGCTGATCATTCGCTCGGCGGTCGACGGCGCCACGCTGTTCGGCCCCGAGCTGAGTCGGCGGCAGCGCGACGAGATGAAGGCGCGGATCGATGCGCACGGATGGCAATGGGTCGGCCAGGAACCGGCGCAGTTCTCCGTCGCGCCCGCCGTCCGCGAGCACGACGGACTCGCCGCGGCTCCGGTCGGCATGCGATTGTTCTCGCTCGCCCATCGGCGCGGCTACACCGTGATGTCCGGGGGTCTCGGCCAGCTACGTCAGCGCACGACCGATCGCGCCGCGCGGAAAGTCGCCGCCAAGGACATCTGGGTGCGTGCCGCGCCGACGGCCGCCGCCGCGATCAGCACCGAGCCGTCGCGCGAGCCGCGGCGCACCGCTCCGGTGGTGGCGGGGATCAGCTCCCCCCGCGTGCTCAACGACCTGTTCTGGATCGGCCGCTACGGCGAGCGCGCGGAGGACGCCGCCCGTCTCTTGATCGCCACGCACGAGCGCTACCAAGAGTTCCGGTATCGCCCCTGGCTGGAAGGCGCGGGCGCGTTGCCGATCCTCTTGGCCGCACTCGGACGGACCACCGCCACCGCGGCTCCGACCGACGGGCTGTTCGGTCCCGAGGCGCGTGCCTTTGCCCCGCAGCAGAGTTCGGCCGATCGCGGCCTGCTCGCCCCGTCGGGTGCCGGCATCGACGAAGGTGTCGCGCAGTACGGCGACGAGCGATCGCATGCTGCGGCCGGATCGTTTCCGGATTCTGGTGATGCTCCGGCATCGCCCGGTGCGGGCGAGTGCGCGACTGGGAATTCGGTGCCGGACCGGTCACGATCTTTCGGCCACGGGTCGGCCGAGGACTTCTCCGCTGCCGCGGCTCGGAACGAAGCCATGGCCGGAACCGGTGCGCGACAACAGGTTACGGCTGGTGTGGAGGCCGTCGCCGAACGACCGGACGATGACGAGACGACCGGTGCGGCGCAGGACAGCGCTCCGGCGGTACACCGGGTGCCGGGCGCGTCCCGTGTGGGCCACGACTACCTCGTCGCGCTGACGATAGACCGCGAGCTGCCCGGATCGCTGGCCTTCGCGATAGACCGGTACGGCAGCGCCGCGCGCGCCGTGCGCGACCAGTTGTCGGTGGACACGTGGATGATCCTCGGCTCGGTCGAGCGCGCGCTGGCCTGCTACCCGGCTGCGGTGGACGACCAAGAGGCGGAGTTGTCGGATGTGCATTCGCGCACCCTGGCCGGGCTGCTCGCGCTGTCCGGGATCGACGGCGAGTCGCTGATCCGCGACACCGGGTGGCACGTGAGGGACATCGGTAAGCGGATCGAGCGCGGTCTCGCCCTGACCGCGTTGCTGTCGGCCGCGCTGACCCAACGGTATCCGGAGGAGATCGAACGCGAGGTCACCGAATGGGTGCTGCGCGCCACCGAGTCCTCGGTGAGTTACCGTCGGCGCCACCAGGATTCCGTGCGGATCGCGAACGTCGCCGAGCTCCTGCTGTTCGACACCGCCAATCCGCGATCGCTGGCCTATCAGCTGGGCCGCCTGCACGCCGATTTCCAGGCGCTGCCCGGTGCGTCCGGCTCGTCGCGTCCGCAGCGGCTGCTCGCGGACGCGCGGCGCATGCTACGCCGCCTCGATCCCGACGACCTCGAGGTCACCGACGCGAACGAACGGCGCACCGAACTGGCGGAGCTGCTGGAGGGAGTGCACGTGCGCCTGCGCAAGGTGTCCGAGTCCTTCGAGACCACGACGCTGTCGCTCCCGGTCGACATCCAGCCGCTATGGGGCAGCGCGCAGGTCGTCGGATGACCGGCCGTGCGGTCCGGCGCTACCGGATCGAGCATCGCACCAAGTACTCGTACTCCGGCGAAGTCATCAACTCCTATGGGCGTGCGTACTTGACGCCGCGCGATCTCCCCGGCCAGCGTCTGCTCGCGCACGAGATCCGAATCGACCCCGCCCCCTCGGACCGGTCGGTCGGCGCGGATGTGTGGGGCAACATCACGTCCTACTTCCACGTCACCACCGAACATCGTGCTCTGACGGTGGTCGGCGAATCGCTGGTCGAAGTCGACGCGCCCGCCCGCGACGACGCGGGCCCGGCCACCGAGCCGTGGGAACGCGCGCGCCCGACGGGAGCGAACGGGCCGTTCGCCGTCGAGTTCGCCCTCGACCTGCACCCGCAGGAGATCACGCCGGAGATCGTCGCGTACGCGGCCGAATCCCTCCGGCCGGGCAGGCCGCTGCTGGACGCGGTGGCCGAGTTGAACACCCGGATCTACACCGACTTCGCCTACCGGTCCGGCGCCACGACGGTGTCCACCCGGGTGGCCGATGTGTTCGCGGCCCGTGCAGGCGTCTGTCAGGACTTCGCGCGCCTCGCGGTCGCCTGCTTGCGGTCGCACGGCCTCGCCGCCCGGTATGTGTCCGGCTACCTGGCCACCGATCCACCGCCGGGGAAAGAGCGCATGGTCGGCGCCGACGCCACGCACGCCTGGGCGGCGGTATGGGTGCCAGGCGACGACGCACCCGACCGCTCGGGCCGGTGGATCGACCTCGACCCCACCAACGACCAACTCGGCGACGAGCGCTACGTCACCGCCGCATGGGGCCGCGACTACGCCGACGTCCCTCCGCTGCGCGGCATCATCTACACCGACGCGAAGGACAGCACGATCACCGTCTCCGTCGACGTCACCGAGGTGGGTGCACCACGCGCTCTACCCGCGGCTCGCGATGGGTGAAGCGCAAGTTCGCAGATCCCGGACGTGGTCGTCAGCGCCCGGCTCGGACGTAGCGGGTCAGGACGGCTGCGCCGACCGTGTCGACCGACAGCAACTCGAGATCCGCGGGCGGCTCGCCCTCGGCGAACAAACGGTCACCGCTACCGAGGACCGTGGGGAAGATCAGCAGTCGGTACTCGTCAATCAGATCCTTTTCCCGCAATGCGCGGACGATGCTCAGGCTGCCGGTGACGATGACGTTGCCGGGTGCGTTCTCCACTGCCGTATGGAGGTCGCCTTCGACAAGCGTGGAATTCGTCCAGCTCGACGTGTCCGCCAGTGTGTGCGAGGCAACCAGTTTCGCGGCCTTGTTCATGCGCGTGGCGAAGGGATCGTCGCGGCCGGGCCAGATGGTGGCGAACAATTCCCAGGTGCGGCGACCCAGCAGCAGCACGCCCTCATCGAGGGCTTGTGCCAGGCGGAACTTGTCACCGCCGACGGTCTCGGGACCGTAGCGGAAGGCCCACCCGCCGCTCGCGGTGCCGCCGCGGCCGTCGGGGTCGGACACCCTGCCGTCGAGGGTGACGAACTCGCAGACGATGACGCTCATGACCGGATTCCTTTCGATGGTGTGGCTGTGCACCGGTATGTACCGGTGCACACGCCCGAACTCATCGCTTCGATCCGGATTGCCGCGAATTCAGCTACTCCGGCGACCTGACCAGCGGGAACAGGCTCAGGCGCGCAGGCGCTCCCGGCGGAGCTGGTCGACCTCGGGCAGGTCGAGGGGCGCCAGTTCGGTGACGCCGAGGGCGCGCATCAGCAGCAGGTCGGCTAGTTCGGGGTTACGGGCCAGCACCGGGCCGTGCATGTAGGTGCCGATCACCGAACCCTGGACGACGCCCTCCAGCCCGTCGCCGACGCCGTTGCCGACGCCGCGGGTGACCCGGGCCAGACCCTGCGCGTCGCCGCCGAGTTTCGTTCCGCCCCGGTGATTCTCGAAGCCGGTGAGTGCGGCCGTGAGCCCGTCGAGCAGGGGTGTGGTGGTCACCTCGCCGATGGCGCGTTTGTGTTGCGGCGAGGTGGTGACGTCGAGCAGGCCGACGCCGTCGACTCGCTCGCCCGCCGAGGTCTCGTACCACTGGCCGAGGACTTGGATGGCCGCGCAGATCGACAGCACCGGAGCGCCTCGCCCGGCGGCGCGCTGCAAGCCGGGATAGCGCTGCAGGTGCCGGGTGGCCAGACGCTGGGCGGAATCCTCCGCGCCGCCCAGGGTGTAGACGTCCAGGGAATCGGGCACCGGCTCCGACAGCGTGATCTCGACGATCTCGGCGTCGTAGCCGCGCATGCGCAGTCGTTGCCGCAGCACGAGCGCGTTGCCGCCGTCGCCGTAGGTGCCCATCACGTCCGGCAGCACCAGGCCGATGCGGAAGGTCGATTCGGTCATGAAGCCCGCTCCTCGAGGTCACGGTTGAGATCACGGAAGGCGGTGTAGTTGGCCAGCACTTCCACATGGCCCGCGGGGCACGACGCGATGGCGCGGACCGGATCGGGCACCAGGGTGTGCTCCACGCCCGCGTAGGTCAGTCGCACCGCCAGGTCGGTGGCGCGTTCGCCCGCCGCCACCACCTGCACGCCTTCGAAGTGCTCGAAGCGCACGTCCCACAGCCAGGACAGGTCCTCGCCGTCGGGCACCTGGCCGTTCACCGCGATCACCAGCCCCGCCGAGGTCGGCTCGATCATCGACAGCGCCTCCTGCCACCCGGCCGGGTTCTTGGCCAGCAGCAGACGCGCGTCGTGCTCGCCGACCTGCACGGTGCGGTAGCGGCCCGCGATCTCGCGGACCGTGCCCGCGGCCGCGACGGCCTGCTCCGGGTCGGCGCCCAGCGCGACGGCGGCTGCCACCGCCTGTGCGGCGTTGCCGCGGTTGGCCCGGCCCGGCAGTGCGAGCCGCAGCGGGAAACGCTTGCCCTCCCGCCCGACCAGATCGTCCCCGTCGAGCCACCAGTCCGGTTCGGGACGCTGGAAATCCGCTCCGGTACTGCGCCAGTGCGCGCCTTCCCAGACGATCGGCTCGCCGCTGCGCGGGCAGCTGGTCGCGTCCATCGCCCAGCCGCTGCCCGCGGCGACCCACACCACGTTGGGATGGTCGTAGGCGATGGAGGTGACCAGCACGTCGTCGCAGTTGGCGACCACCACGGTGGCCGGGTGCTTCGCCAGGCCCGCGCGCAGCTTGCGCTCGATCATGTTGATCTCGCCGACCCGGTCGAGCTGGTCGCGGCTGAGGTTCAGCAGCACCACCGCCGAGGGATTCAGCGAATCGGTGACGTGCGGCAGGTGCAGTTCGTCGACCTCGATGGCGGCCAGCGGCGCGCGCCGGTGCGCGTTCAGCGCGGCGACGATGCCCGCGTCCATGTTCGCGCCGTCGGCCTGGGTCGCGACCGCGCCGAGGGTGCTGAGCGCGGCGGTGGTCATCCGCGTGGTGGTCGACTTGCCGTTCGTGCCGGTCACCAGCACGGTGCGCCGCCGCTGCCCGAGCTGGTCCATGACGGTCGGATCGATCTTCAACGCGATCAGTCCGCCGATCATCGACCCTTTACCACGACCCGCCTTCTGCGAGGCCCAGGACGCCGCGGCCGCCGCCGCCAGCGCGAGCCGTCCGCGCACCGATAGTTCTGCCACGTCGCGAGTCTATGTTCGACGCGCGATCCGGGCGCGCCGCGGTCGGGTGGCGTGGGCCACGCGGGTCAGTCGCGGTAGAGCTTGGCCGCGTAGTTCTCCGGCGAGTAGTAGCGCTCCAGTTCCTCCACCGTCTCCGCGACGTTCGTCTGCACCTCTTTGACCAGGCAGGCGGGACTCGGCAGGGTGTCCACCGGCCACTGCTCCGGTTCCCAGAGATGGCTGCGCATGAACGCCTTGGCGCAGTGGAAGAAGATCTGGTCGATCTCCACCTCGACAGCGAGGATCGGGCGGTGCCCGCGCACCACCATGTCGTCGAAGTACGGCGCGTCGCGCACCAGCCGGGCGCGGCCGTTGATCCGCAGCGTCTCGCGGCGTCCCGGGATCACGAACAGCAGGCCGACGTGCGGGTTGGCCAGGATGTTGAGGTAGCCGTCGGCGCGGCGGTTACCGGGGCGCTCCGGGATGGCGAGGGTGGTGTCGTCGAGCACCCGCACGAACCCCGCCGGATCGCCTTTCGGCGAGGCGTCGCAGTTGCCGTCCGCGTCGCTTGTACTCATCACCAGGAACGGGGAGAGCGCGATCCACTCCCGGTCCCTGGCATGCAGGACGGGGCGCTCCTTGGTGGCCGCGCGCGGCGCCACCTCGCCGAGCAATGCCCGCAGGTCCGCCGGGTCGGTGATCTCGTCGGAGGCGGTGCTCTCACGCATAGTTCGATTCAAGCACCGCGGCCTGGGCGATGGCGATCGAATTCGGCACCGGCGAAGGGAGATCGATCACATCCGCTCAGACGGGGACGTCGAACATGTTCGGCTGTCCGGCCGCGTAGCGGTCGGCGTCGATGCGGCGCAGCGGTTCCAGCTCGGTGGCGCGGTAGAGGGTGTACATCCGGCAGCGCTCCGCGTTCGAGCCGGCCACGTCCAGCAGGGCGTTCACCGCGGCGCGCGCGGACTCGTTGGCGCCCTCCATGGTGGCCAGGTCGACGTTGGTGCGCACGTAATCGCCTGCCAGGAAGAGGTTTTCCAGTGCGCCGTGCGGTTGCGGACGGTGCTCCCACGACCCGGCGGTGTTGATGAGCAGCGGGTCGGCGTTGGCGTTGCGCCGCTCGCCCTCCTGCCAGGTGATGCCGGGATCGAGGAACCAGGAGTGCAGGTCGGCGTCGCGCAGCACCTCGCCGCGATCGTCCAAGTGGGCCTTGATCTGCGCCCACGCCTCCCGAGCGATCTCCTCGTGGGTGCACTCCTTGGCGGGTTTGCCGAATACGATGCCGGGGGTGTTCCAGTCGGAGATGTCGACCGAAAGGCAGTCCTGCACGCCGCCGTCGCCGAACTCGGTCAGCTTGCGGCGCCACAGCTGATTCTGGCTGATCGAGGTGAGCGACCACGGCGCGTCGATGTAGGCGGTGTGACCCCGCGAGATGTCGGCCGGTCGGCGCAGATAGAACTGGATGCCGTTCATCCAGTCGGTGAACAGGTTGTCCATCCCGGCCAAATCGGGCCGGGCCTCGAGTACTTGCGGCGACCACAGCGTGCGCGCCCGTTCGGCGGGCAACGCGACGACGAAGTAGTCGGCCTCGACCGTGCGTTGCGCGCCGGTCTCGTCCACGACCCGGGCCGCGACGATCCTGCGGTCGCGCACCTCCAGCTCGCGCACTTCGGTGCCGAGCACGAAATCCGCTCCGAGCTCACGGATCCGCTGGGTCCACGGCTCGATCCAGACCGCGTTGGTCGGACCGTTCAGCACCCGGTCCAGCCCGCCGTCGTTGCCGATCTGCATGGGATTGCCGAGGAACTGCTCGCCCATGGTGCCGATGGTGCGCACGCTCGCGATGTTCTCCTTCGCGGCGACCATGATGCTGGTCAGCGTGCGCGACAGCAGCGCGCGGAACTCGTGCGAGCGCGCGTGGCCGCCGACGAAATCGTGCCAGGAGGTGCGCTCCCATTGGCCGAGGCGGCGGGCGTCGCAGCTGGTGTTGAAGACCAGCAGGCGTTCGGCGAAGTACACGCCCTCGTTGGGCGGCATCTTCAGTGCGGTGGACAGCGCCGCGCCGAGCGTTTCGCGGAAACTGTCCGGGGAGAATTCCGAGCGCGAGCGCGGACCGAGCGGGACGCGGAAGTCGTCGCCGCCGTGCCGGGCGAATCGTGCTTCCGGCACCGCGACCAGGTTGTCCCATACGCCGTTCGCATTGCCGGGGAACGGGATTCGGCGCATCGTGTCCGGCACGTGCTGATAGAAGCCGGGGAAGAAACGGAAGCCGTGTTCGCCGGGCAGATCCGGCCGTCCACCCGTTCCGGTGCCGGGCACACCGACGCTGCGAGCTTTGCCGCCCCACGCCCGTTTCTCGTAGATGGTGACCTGGAACCCGCGTTCCGCCAGCTCGTGTGCCGCGGTCAGGCCAGCGACACCGCCGCCGAGCACCGCGACCCTTTTGCCGCCGGGATTCGCTGCGGCGGGCGTGGGTTTCAGCGCACCCGCCGTCAGTGCCCCCGCCGTCGCCACCCCCGCCGCGACCGTGTTACGAAGCAGTGCTCTTCGCGATACGGTCCACTGATTGTCTGCCATGCGCCGCTCTGCTGCCTAGCCTAGGGACCAACTTCCACGCCGGGCACTACTGTAAAGCGGCAAGCCGATCGATTCGCACCGACCCCGGACAGCGGCCGGTGCGGAATGCGCATTTCGTGACGGAGTGCACATCGAACGTGGGTGCGGCCCGCTCAGGCCGGGCGACCGGTACCTGCCATCGCGGCTGTCCCCAATGGCTCGATGCGGGCGTTCACCGTGGCCGCGCGTGGTCTGCTCGACGTGGCGGCGAACGCTCCCGCCAGCACCACCACCCCGCCGATCAGCGACAACGTGGTCGGGGTTTCGCCCAGGAAAGTCCACGCCGCGGCGATGCCGACGATGGGAACGAGCAGGGAGAACGGCGCGACCAGGCCGGCCGGATAGCGACCGAGCAGATAGGTCCACAATCCCGTGCCGACCACGGTGGCGAGGACGGCGATGTAGGCGAGCGCCAGCAGAGCGGGCAGGCCCGCCGGTGTGAACGCCTCGACCACGGCGTGCGCTCCCGTGGTCGGCCCCTCGACGAACGCCGACAGCGCGAACAGCGGCACCGGCGGGATGGCGGTGGTCCACAGCATCAGGTGCAGCGGGTTGACGCCGGGGGTCTCGGTACCGGCCAGACGCGCGCCGATATTGCCGAAGGCCCAGCCCAGTCCGCCCGCGAGAGTCAAAAGCACCGGCACCAGGGTGGCGTGGGCGAGCCGGTCCCAGCCGATCACCGCCATGCCCGCCACCGCGACGGCGATGCCCGCGATCTGCGCCGGGCGCATCCGCTCACCCAGCAGCAGCGTGCCGAGCAGCACGGTGAACGGCGCCGAGGATTGCAGGACGAGCGAGGCGAGCCCGGTCGGCATGCCCACCCGCATCGCGGTGAACAGGAACGCGAACTGCAGGATGCCGAAACCGCTGCCGTACAGAAGGATCCACCGCATCCGCACCGGCGGGCGCGGGATGAAAAGCAGCGCGGGCACCGCGAGCACCGCGAAGCGCAGCGCCGCGAAGAAGAACGGGGGGAAGTGGTCGAGCCCGACCCGGATGGCGAGGAAGTTCAATCCCCAGAGCAGGACGACGGTCAGGCCGAGCAGGCGGTCACGATTGGTCACGCCTTACATCGTGCGATCTGCTAAAGATCAGATCAATCGAATAATTATGGATCAATGATGTAGCTTCACTTAATGGATTTGGGTTCCGAACCGGTCGCGGCCGGGCCGCCCATGGCGCTGGAGAGACTGCGTGTGCTGCGTGAGCTGGCCGATCGCGGCACGGTGGCCGCCGTGGCGGCAGCACTGTCCATGACGCCCTCCGCCGTTTCCCAGCAGCTCAAGGTGCTCGCGCGGGAGGCGGGCGTGGCCTTGCTCGAACCGGACGGCAGACGGGTGCGGCTCACCGACGCGGGTCGTGCACTGGTGGTGCGCGCCGACGAAGTGCTCGCCGCCATGGATCGCGCGGTCGCCGAGATGGCGCACTATCGCGGCTCGCCGCGCGGACGGGTCCGCGTCGCGGTGTTTCCTTCGGGCGGTGCGTTGCTGTTGCCGCATGTGCTGCCCGGCATGGTGGACAGCGGAGTCCAGGTGATCGCGCGCGACGAAGACGTGCCGCCCTCGGAAGTGGCGCGACTGCTCGCCGATTACGACGTGGTGCTGACCCATCGCGACGAGCGCGCCGCACCTATCGCCGACCCGCGCGTCGCGACCCGGGTGCTCATGCGCGAGCCGATCGATGTGGTCGCGGCGCCGACGCATCGGCTCGCGGGCCGTTCGGCCGTCGCGCCGGAGGAACTGGCCGACGAGACCTGGCTCAGCGTGCGGGGCGGTTTTCCCGTCGACGACGTACTGCGCTCGATCGCCACCGTGACCGGCGTGCAGCCGCGTATAGCGCAGCGCCTCAATGATTTCCGCGTCATCGAGACGCTGGTCGCCACCGGCTACGGTGTCGCGCTCATGCCTCGCTACGCGGTCGGCCACCCTGATCTGGCGGTGCTACGGCTGTCCGGCGTGCGCGCCGCCCGGATATACGAACTGGCCACCCGGCCCCGGGCCGAGGCCCGTCCGGCGATCGCGGCCGTGCTCGCGGCGTTCGAGTCGGCCGCCGCACTCGCGACGGCCGACTCCGCGCACGGAAAGGGCTCCGCCGCACGAGCATGATTCCGCGCGACGATCAGAATCCGTACGGTGGCTGGTGCCGGTAGGGATGCTGGGCCTGCGAGCTGACGTAGCCGAAGTCGTCGGCGACCATCGCCGCCAGCTCGAGCAGCGCCCGCCGGGTCGGCTTGCTCACCAGTTCCAGATCGATTTCCGCGCCCTCGGCGAGGTGATCGTCGAACGGCACGACCTGCACCGCGCGGGTGCGATCGAGGAACAGCTTGCGCAGCTGGTCGAGATCGACGGTGGACGCGCCGCGCCGGGAAGCGTTCACCACCACGACGGTTCGTTCCACCAGCTTGCCGTAGCCGTGGTGGTCGAGCCAGTCCAGCGTGGCAGACGCGCTGCGCGCGCCGTCGATGGCGGGCGAGGTGACCAGCACCAGCGAGCTCGCCATATCCAGCACCCCCGCCATCGCCGAGTGCATCAAGCCGGTGCCGCAGTCGGTCAGGATGATGTTGTAGAACGACTGCAGAATGCTGATCGCCTTGCGGTAGTCCGCTTCGCTGAACGCCTCCGAGACCGCCGGATCCTGTTCACTGGCGAGCACTTCCAAGCGGCTCGGCGCCTGCGAGGTGTGCGCCCGCACGTCGGAGTACCTGGTGATGTGCTGATCCTCGAGCAGGTTGCGCACGGTGGAGCGGGTCTGCCGTGGCACCCGGTGCGCGAGCGTGCCCAGGTCGGGGTTGGCGTCGATCGCGATGACCCGGTCGCCGCGCTGCGAAGCGAAGGTGGAGCCGAGACCGACCGTGGTGGTGGTCTTCCCGACGCCGCCCTTGAGCGAAAGGATCGCGATCCGGTAGTCACCGCGCACCGGCTGGTTCACCCGGTCGGCGAGGTCCTGGTAGACGATGTCGGCCGCCGACTCGCCCGGATTGATCATGCCGCCGGAAACCTTGTGCACCGCACGACGCCAGCCGCTGCGCGGCGCCCTGCGGGCGCGCCGGAGCAGATTCAGGTCGTTCACCGAATGTCCCGGCTGGCCGGGCTGCGGCACATGCTGCGGTTGGAACGGCGGTACCGACTGGTGCGGACCCGGCCCGCCGTGCCAGCCCGGCCCCTGCGGTTGCCCGAGCGGCGGCGGAGGCGGCGGTTGATAGGCGGGCGGCGGAGGCTGGTGCGTCACCGGCGGAGGCGGCGGCGCCCAGCTGTAGATCGGGCCGCTGGGCTGATCGAGTTGCGGCGCAGGAGATTCGGGCTGCGCGGAATCCATGGGCACATGCCTGCTCAGGCCGTCGCCGCCGATCTCCTGGCGGTACTCCCCGTAACCGGGATGAGGTCCGTCCGGAGGAGGGGCTATCGGGTGGTTACCGCTATGGCCCGAAGGTGGCTGAAAGGTGCCGGTAGTGAACGGCTCTCCTGGAAAGGGTGACGGAGGGGGATACGCGCCCGCGTTCGGCGGGGCGTACGAGCCGTAGGGCTCGGCCGGTCCGGCCTGCGGGGGAGCCCATGCCTGCGCCACCGGGGCGGCTTGCGGGTAGGCCGTGGTCTGCTCCGTCGAGCCCTGCGGCTCGGGCTGTTCGGGTTGGGCCTCCGGCTGGGCCGACCCGGCCGACACGTCGGTTTCCTTCGCTTCCGTGCCGCCGGCCGGCTCGGCCGACGGGTCCTTGGCCGATGACTCCACGTCGCTGACTTCGGCCGTATCCACGGAATGACTCTGCAGCCAGGGTGGAGAGGTCGGATTGTGGTCGTTTGTTGTCACGGTTCCCCCATCTGCTCGGGAGTTCGAGCAGAGAGCTCGGCGCTTGGAGTGCGAATCCAACGCTAGCACGGGGTTCGCTACCCCGTGTCGCGGTAGGCATGCCGGGCTTGGGGACCCGGACGCCCGTGACATTCGGTCTGCCCCAGCGAGATCGGGCGCCGCGCGGTGGAACCCGCGCGGCGCCCGTCCGCATGCTTGCCGAGATGCGCTCTCAGTGCGCCCGGTTCACCGCCGACACCACCGCGCGCAGCGACGCGGTCGTGATCGAGGTGGCGATGCCGACGCCCCACACCACCTTGTCGCCGATCGCGCACTCCACGTAGGCGGCGGCCTGCGCGTCGTCACCCGCGGACATGGCGTGCTCGGAGTAGTCCAGCACCTCGACGTCGAAACCGACGGCGGCGATCGCGTCGACGAACGCCGCGAGCGGCCCGTTGCCCTTGCCGGTGATCTCCTGCTCGACGCCGTCGACCTTCACCACGGCCACGATCGAGTCGACCCCGCCGTCGGTCTCCGACGCGGTGACCTTCTGGCGCATCCGCTCCAGTGGCCGGATGGGGCTCAGGTACTCCTCATGGAAGACGTCCCACATCTCCTTGGGCGTCACCTCGCCGCCCTCGCCGTCGGTGATCTTCTGGATCGCCTGGGAGAACTCGATCTGCAGCCGCCTCGGCAACGCCAGCCCGTGGTCGGTCTTCATGATGTAGGCGACGCCGCCCTTGCCGGACTGCGAGTTGACCCGGATGACCGCCTCGTAGGTGCGACCCACGTCCTTCGGGTCGATCGGCAGGTAGGGCACCTCCCAGACGATGTCGTCGACGTCCGCCTCGGCGGCGTCGGCCGCGGTCTTCATGGCGTCCAGACCCTTGTTGATGGCGTCCTGGTGGCTGCCGGAGAACGCGGTGTAGACCAGGTCGCCGCCGTACGGGTGCCGCTCGTGCACCGGCAACTGGTTGCAGTACTCGACGGTGCGGCGGATCTCATCGATGTCGGAGAAGTTGATCTGCGGATCGACGCCGCGGGAGAACAGGTTCATCCCCAGCGTGACCAGGCACACGTTGCCGGTGCGCTCGCCGTTGCCGAACAGGCAGCCCTCGATCCGGTCGGCGCCGGCCTGGTAGCCCAGCTCGGCGGCGGCCACGGCGGTGCCGCGGTCGTTGTGCGGGTGCAGCGACAGCACGATCGCCTCGCGGCGGGCCAAATTGCGGCTCATCCACTCGATCGAGTCGGCGTAGACGTTCGGAGTCGCCATCTCCACGGTGGCGGGCAGGTTGATGATCAGCGGCTTCTCCGGCGTCGGGGCGATGATCGCCGAGACCGCGTCGCAGACGTCCTTGGCGTACTCCAGCTCCGTGCCGGTGTAGGACTCCGGGCTGTATTCGTAACGCCAATTGGTGTCCGGGTAGCGCTGCTCGATCTCCAGGCACAACGCGGCCGCGTCGGTGGCGATCTTCTTCACCGCGTCGCGGTCGGCGCGGAATACCACCTTGCGCTGCAGGATCGAGGTGGAGTTGTAGAAGTGCACGATGACGTTCTGCGCGCCCGCGCAGGCTTCGAACGTGCGCTCGATCAGCTCCGGGCGGCACTGGGTGAGCACCTGGATGGTGACGTCGTCGGGGATCGCGCCGTCCTCGATGATCTCGCGGACGAAGTCGAAATCGGTCTGGCTGGCCGAGGGGAAGCCGACCTCGATCTCCTTGTAACCCATCCGCACCAGCAGGTCGAACATGCGGCGCTTGCGGGCCGGGCTCATCGGGTCGATCAACGCTTGGTTGCCGTCGCGCAGGTCGACCGCGCACCAGCCGGGCGCCCGGTCGATGACCTTGTCCGGCCAGGTGCGGTCGGGCAGCGTGATCGGCTCGACCTCCTCGGCGAAGGGCCGGTAACGGAACGTCGGCATCGAGGAGTTCTTCTGTTTGTTCCAGCCGGGCTGGTCGGCGGGGGCTGGTTTGCTCGGCGCGGTGATGGTGCGCGCGCCGGACACAAATGCGTCAGCAGGGGACATGGGCGGTTCTCCCGAGGATGTCGTTTTTCCCAATGGGGCTGGTCGACCGGCGCGGCAAAACCCCGCGACGGGAGCCGGTCCGATCAGACCCCGTCGCGGCGGTCGAGAAGAAGTGCCCGCTGCATGATGTCCGCGAGTTTACCGTGCCGAGATACGGCCGGGAAGGGTGGTCCCGTCGTCGGGTGATCCGACGACCCCGCTACCGTTCGGTCCGGCAGTGAACCACGCTTGTACGGGCCCGGGGTCCGACGGGACGTCGAAGGATTGGCAATGACCTGGCTGGAGCAACTGGCCGTCTTCGGTGCGGGCATCGCGGCGGGCGGCATCAACACGATCGTCGGCTCCGGCACGCTGATCACCTTTCCCGTTCTGCTCGCGTTCGGCCTGCCGCCGGTGACCGCGAATGTGTCCAACACCATCGGTCTGGTCCCCGGCTCGATCAGTGGTGTGCACGGATACCGCCGCGAACTGGCGGGGCAGCGCGATCGGCTGCTGCGGTTGGGCACCGCCTCGCTGCTCGGCGGCATCACCGGTGCCGTGCTGCTGCTGGTGTTGCCCGCCGAAGCGTTCAAGGCGATCGTGCCCATTCTGATCATGGTGGCATTGGTGCTGGTCGTCGTGCAGCCACGGCTGGCGAGTTGGGTCAAGCGCCGCCGGGAGAACGACGGCGCCCCGGTGCCGGAGCACGGGGGGTCCATCCTGCTCGCCGCGGTTTACGCCGCCGGTGTCTACGGCGGGTACTTCGGCGCCGCGCAAGGCGTGCTGCTGATCGGGCTGCTCGGCGTCTTCGTGCACGACGACATCCAGCGCCTCAACGGGGCGAAGAACGTGCTCGCCCTGATCGTGAACGCGGTCTCCGCGCTGATCTTCATCGTCGTGGCGGACGTGGACTGGCGCGCGGTGGTGCTGATCGCGCTCGGCTCGATCATCGGCGGGCAACTCGGCGCGCGGTTGGGCAGGCGGATGCCGCCGACCTTGCTGCGGGCGATCATCGTCGTGGTCGGACTCATCGCGGTGATCCGTTTGGTGATGTCCTAGAGCCGGATGTCAATCCTCAGGGTGACGACGGCCACCGGGCACGGAGCCCAGGATGAATGCCGTGCCTAGCTGGAGAATCGTCATCGTCGCCGCGCTCGCCGCGCTGCTGCCCGTGGTGAGCGGATGCGGCGGCCCGCCGAGCCGACACGAGTCGGCGGTCGCGGACCTGGTCGCGCAGGCCGACGCCGCCCCGACGCCCCGGCTGGAGTGGGCGCGGTGCGCGGAGCCGGAGCTGAGCCGGTTCCAGTGCGCGACCGCGCAGGTGCCGGTGGACTACGCGCACCCCGACGGCCCGGCCCTCGGGCTGGCGGTGGTGCGTCAGCAGGCCACCGACCCGCAGCGGCGGATCGGCACGCTGTTCTCCGCCGTCGGCGGTCCCGGAGGCTCGGGGCTGCGCTGGGCGGCGAAGGGAGAACTGTTCGGCGGCGAACTCGCGCGCCGCTTCGACGTGGTCACCTTCGACCAGCGCGGCGTCGGCCGCAGCGGGCAGGTGCGGTGTTTCGCGGACGCAGAGCAGCAGCGGCGGTTCTGGTCCGGCGCCCCGCTGCCGCCCGTGCGTCCGGAGCAGGAGCGCGCGGCCGACGCGGCGAGCCGCGAGCTGGCCGCCGGTTGCGCGGCGCACGGCGGCGCGTTGCTCGGGCACCTGACCACCGTCGACGCGGCGCGCGACCTGGACCTGCTGCGCCGGGCCGTCGGCGACCCCCAGCTGACCTATGAAGGCGGTTCCTACGCGAGCTATCTGGGCCAGGTGTACGGCGCGCTGTTCGGCGATCGGGTGCGCGCCCTGCACCTGGCGTCGATGATCGACCCGGACGCCTACACCAACGACACGCGCGTCTCCATCGAGACCACCGCGGCCGGGACCGAGGAAGTGCTCGATGAATTCCTGCGGTTGTGCGCGGACGCGGGCCGGGAGCGCTGTGCCTTCGCGGCGCAGGACGGCGACGCGGCCGATCCCGGCCGCGCCACTGACCTTCGCGCTCGCAATGACGCTGTGCTGCAACGTCTTCGCGACGCGCCGCTGGTGGTGGGGGCCGGGGAGCGAGCGCGCACGGTCACCTACGCCGAGGCGCTGTCGTCGCATGCGCTGTTGCTGTACGACCCGGACGAGGGCTGGCCCGCCCTGGCCCAACTGCTCGCCGAACTGGAGCGCGGCCCGTCGGGCGATCCCGACACGGTCGGCCGGATCCTCTCGGCCACAACGCAACCGTATGACTTCCTCGACTCGTTCACGGCGATTTCCTGTGCGGACAACAACTTTCCGCGCGACTCGGCCCAATGGCCTTCGCTTGCACGGGATCTGGCGCGTGTGAGCTCCACGCACGGCCCGCTCTGGCTGTGGCTGCACCAGGCTTGCGCCTCTTGGCCGTCGCCGCCCGAGGGGTATGCCCAGCGATACACCGGGCCGTGGATCCTGCGATCGGACACCCCAGCCGTGCTGGTGAACAACCGATTCGACCCGGTCACCCCGCTCAGCGCCGCGCGGCGCGCGCAGCGGGAACTGGTGAACGCCCGGCTGGTCGTCGTCGAAGGCGGCTACGGGCACGCTGTGCTCGGCGAATGCGTACGCAAATTGCGCGAGCGCTATCTCGTCGACTTGCAGCTGCCCGCCCCGGGAGCGACCTGCCGCGCGGACGAGCTGCCGTTCGAGCGATAGCGAAAACGGATATCTGTTCACAATTCGGGAATACCGGTAATCTGCGCACGCTAAGCCTGATGATGGAAGGTGACCGGTGCGTAGACGTGCCTTGTTCAAGGCGGCTGGCACGGCCGCCCTGCTCGGTGCTGTGGGAACGATGACGAGGACGGGCGCGGCGTCCGCGGATCCGATGTGGGAGGCCCTGTTCCACGCGTGGGTGCCGGAGATCTTCGCACCGATTCCCGACCCGCCGGAGCACTCGCCCGCGATCGTCGTCGGCTCGGGCTTCGGCGCCGCGGTGTCCGCGTTGCGCCTGGCCGAGGCCGGGGTGGCCACCGCCGTGCTGGAGCGCGGTTCGCGCTGGCCGAACGACCCGTGGCGGGAGATCTTCACCGGCGACGACCTCCCGGACGGTCGCGGCTTCTGGCACCGCACCAACTTCACCGGCGTCACCAAGGTGCCGATGCATTTCGCCAGTTTCGGCGGCGTGCTGGACTGCACCGAGTATCCGGGCATCGACGTCTGGCGCGCGGCGGCCGTCGGCGGCGGTTCGGTGATCTTCAGCGGTGCCATGATCGCGCCGGAGCGCCGCTTCTTCGACCACGTCTTCGGTGGCGGTGTCGACTACGGCGAGATGGAGCGCGTCTACTACCCCCGCGTGCGCCAGATGTTGCGGCTGAGCCCGATGCCCGCGGACATCTACAACTCCTCGCCGTTCGCGCACTCCCGCGCCTGGGACGACCAGGTGCGCAAGGCAGGCTATCAGCCCCAGGCCAACGACTCGATTTTCAACTGGGACATCCTGCGCGCCGAATTGGCGGGAGCGTCAAGGGCTTCCGCGACGGCGGCCAGGAGCAATCTGGGCAATTCCAACGGCGCCAAGTTCGACCTGAATCAGAACTACCTGGCATACGCACAGGGCACCGGCCGGTGCGGAGTCTTCCCCGGCCACCGAGTCGACGCCATCGCGCAGGAATCCGGCGGCCGCTACGCGGTCACCGTGGCGAAGCTGTCGCCGACCGGTGACGTGTTGTCCACCCGCACCCTCACCTGTGATCGGCTCTTCCTCGGCGCCGGGTCGATCGGTACCTCCGAACTGCTGGTCCGTGCGCAGGCCACCGGCGCGCTACCGAACCTGAACGAACACGTCGGCGACGGCTGGGGCACCAACGGTGACGTGGTCCTGGCCCGCGGGGCCAGCGCGCTGGCCGGTCAGGGCCAAGGCGTGCCGAGCGCGAGCCGGATCTTCGACGAGTCCGCCGTGCCGCTGACCCTGGAGAGCTGGTACATCCCCGGCATCCCGTTCGAGACCGGCGCGCTCGCCTCGCTCGGCATGGTGCTCGACTCGACCCGCACTCGGTTCGGCTACGACCGGGCCACGAACCGAGTCGGGCTGAGCTGGTCGGTCAAGAACCGGGACGAGACGGTCGCGCTGGCCCGCGCGGTCGACCACCGGATCGCCGAACGCGCGGACGCCCTCGTCGAGTACAGCGCCCTCGGCTACGACGCGAACGCGCTGTTCACCGCGCATCCACTCGGTGGGGCGGTGCTGGGGCGCGCCACCGACGGCTACGGCCGGGTGCACGGTCACCCCGGCCTCTACGTGATGGACGGCGCCGCGATACCCGGCAGCACCGGAACGGTCAACCCGTCGCTGACCATCGCCGCGCTGGCCGAACGCAATATCGAGGCGATCGTTCGCGCCGGTCGCTGAGATTCGCCTGCGCCGGGCGAAGCGTTCGCCCGGCGCCCTTTCCGGGGGTATCGCCAACCGTGCCGAGCGTGCTTTCCGCGTACTAATGTCGGCGGCACCGTTCGGCGTCGAAGGGAACCGCAGTGTCCGCTCCCAGCTCGGGTATCGAGAGCTCCTCCGTCGAGCGATACGGTCTGCGGGACGCACCGGAGCCGCAGGACTATCCGCGCAAGCCGCCCACGCTCTGGACCGATTTCCTGATGCTGGCGCTGGCCATCGTGTCCGTGGCGCTGGTCGCCTGGATCACCTTCTTCCCGGTCTCCGGGCACACCTACCACGTGGTCGTGGTCGTCGACTGGACGTTGTGCGGGGTGTTTGCGATCGAGTTCCTGTGGCGCTGGCGCCGCGCGGGCTGGCCGTGGACCTTCCCGTTCATCTATTGGTACGAGGTCGTCGGCATGATTCCGGTGACCAGCCCGTTCTTCCGCGGCTTCCGATTGTTGCGGGTCGTGGTGATCGGCGTCCGGCTGGCCCGGGTGGCCGACCGCGTGTTCGGCGACCGGGTGACCGCCGCGGTGGTGAACCGGTTCGTGGCTACCATCGTCGACACCATCCGCCGTCCGATGACGATCGCGGTGATGGACGAGGTGGCCGAGGTGCTGCGCACCGGCCATTACACCCGCAACATCGCGGCCGCCCTGGAGGAGAACCGCGCGGAGCTGGACGAGATGATCGTGGAGTTGATCAAGAAGGACCCGCAGGCGGGACGGGTGCGCTACATCCCGTTCCACGACGAGATCATCCGGCTGATCGCCGACACCACGTTCCGCATCGTGTTCCAGGTGCTGGAGGATCCGCGCACCGACGAACTCGTCGCGGACGTACTGCGGGAGAACATCGATCAGATCCGCGACGCGGTTCGCGACGGTGTGCGGGTGCCGCCGTCCGCGTACGGGCCCACACCCGACGAGGACTGCGTGCGGCATCGGCTCAATCAGGTACCGCGTGCCTGATCGCGTCCCGCGGCTGTGCCAAACGCACGGTCTCCCAAGCGATCAGCGCGACCAAGACGCCGCACAGCAGGGCCAGCGAAGCCAGCGCGGGCAAGGCGCAGGCCAACGGGATGAGCGCCAGCAGCACCACGATGGCGAGCACGCGCGGCGCCGTGACGGTGCGCGTGGCGTAGTGCTTGAAACCCACCAGCGCGATCAGATACAGCACGACGCCGCCGTAGAGGGCGTAGAGCGGAATTCCGTACAGCGCGTCCTTCAACGTGTGGTGTGCGGAATCCCCGACGTAGTAGAGGACTTTCTTCAGCCCCAGCGACAGCGCGATGATCCCGACGATCATCGGGAAATGCCAGAAGGTGTAGGACGCCTGCGCGATCTTGATCTGCCGTTTGCCCTCGGCGTGGACCAGTTCGTGCTCCACCGCCAGGGCCGCGACGTCGAAATACGCCCACCACAGCAGACCGGAAATGGCGAGGCCGAGCAGCGAGCCCAGCGCGATCGGCCAGGAGATCGGCAGGCCGGCCACCCCGATACCGATCGAGACGATCGATTCACCGAGCGCGACGATGATGATCAGCCCGTATCGCTCGACGAAATGGGTGGCCGAATTCAACCGCCAATCGGTGCCCGCGAACAGTGTCCACAGGTAGTCGCCCGCGATCGCGGCGATCCACAGCGCGATCTGCACGCGACCGGTGGTCATGGCGGCGACGACGAGCAATGTGGTGCCGAGGGTGATCGACCCGAGCGCCCAGCGCAGCAGCTGGCCCCGCAATTGCGCATCCTCGGAACTGGCCAGCCAGAACATCCCGAGATGCACCAACCGCACGATCAGGTACGCGACGGCGAAGACCAGCGGGCCGAACCATCCTCCGGCCAGATCTCGGAACGCCTCCGGGATGGTGAGCGCGGCGAGGAAGGCGCCGCCCATCGCGGCGAACATCGCGACCCGCGCGATGCCCTCGTCGGCGCGGACCACGTTGCCGAGCCAGGAATAGGCGATCCACAGCCACCACATCACCGCGAGCACCAGCAGCCCGCGCAGCATGTTCTTCGCGCTGGTCTCCTCCGCGACCAAGCCGGTGACCATGGTGAACGCGAAGACGAGCACCAGGTCGAAGAACAACTCGAGCTGGGTCACCGACGCGCCTTCGGCCATCGGCTGGAACCGCACCCGTTTGGAACCGATCATGCGCTCATCGTCGCACCCCGACCGATTCCGCGCCGGTCCGCTGCTTCGCCCGGCGGCCGATTTCGCGCAGAGCGCAGCGTCCGCGCTATACGGGTTGACAGGTCTCCGTTTCGGGGAACCGCTCGGCGAAATCTATGAAGCACTCCACGACCACCTCGTTGGCCTTACGGAAAGTGCGTTTGAGCAGAAATCCGGGAACCGGGAGGGGCAGATAGAGCTCGACGTGGTACCAGACGTGCGTGCCGTCGACGCTGTCGGTCACCTCGAAAAAACCGCCGCCCCGCACGCCCCTGGTGCTGTCGGCGACGATCCAGGAGGACCGGTCGTCGGTCCAATCATATTCCAGCACCTGCAAATCCGCGCTGCCGAGCAGCTCCGCCTTGAGGAAGACCCGCCGGGGTCTGCGTCGTGCGTCGCGGGTCGCGACCCGGACGTCGCTGTAGGAGGACGACCATTCCGGAAGCGCTTCGACGTCGGTCAAGGCGTCCATGACCTGTTCGGGATCGGTGTCGACGAAGAATCGGATATCCGTTTTGGTGCGCATGGCATACCTCCGACACCCGGATGGACAAGTCCGGCCGATTGTCTCCGTGATTTGTCCGGTTCGTCAACCTGACTGTGCCAGACCACATCTCGGTTACCGGGATAACGTGCCGTTATCTGCTCGAGATCGGCGATCGGGCAACCGCCGGAACAACTTCCGTCCGGAAGAACGGGCTCGGCCGGGGTTCGCGCGCCTACGATCGGATCCGAATGGGCGCCGGTATCCGGCGCCGTCGGTACGGGCGGGAGGATGTCATGAAATACGCCGAACTGCTGGCGCAGGCGCGCGACGCGATCACGGTGCGCCGGGTTTACGGCGACCCCTACGAATCCGGCGGCGCGGTAGTCATTCCCGCCGCCTCGGTCGGGGGTGGCGGTGGCGGTGGCGGCGGTACCGGGAACAGCGCCGACGGGGATGGCTCCGGTGAAGGCGTGGCGTTCGGTGTGGGCGCCAAGCCGGTCGGCGCTTACGTGCTTCGCGACGGTCGGCTGACCTGGCATCCGGCCGTGGACGTCAACGCGATCATCGATACGGCGGGCAAGGTGCTGATCGCGGCCATCCTGGCTTTCGCGCTGGCCCGCTGCGCCAAGCGGAGCGCCTGAGCGAGGCGGGCGGAGTTCCCCGTCGGTGAGCGCCGGGCCGGGCGTGGGCGAGGCCGCCCAACGCTCGGTCCGGCGCGGCGGTCATTCCGACGGGGCGGGCTCGACGATCGCGTCGGGCCCTGGATACACCAGTGACTCGTGACCGTCGGAGAAGCGCACCACGTAGGGCGGCGTCCCGTCCGGCCCGCGGACCTCGATGATCTCGGCCAGGTGATCCACTTCTCCCACCACGTGTCCGTGCACGCAGAGTCGATCTCCTACATGTGCCATCATCGCCCCATTATCGAACGGAGTGCTGCGCGTCACAACCGTTCGGAAGGCGCGCAAGATCGGCTGCCGCTGTCCTCGCCGCTCACGGGCTCGATCCAGGCGTCGTCGGGTGTCCGTCGCCGGCCCGGCCGCAACCCACATGACACCACTCCACTTGTAGTACGACGTTTTCATGCGGTCGAATTGGTGGAGCGCGAGCCGGTGGAACTGATCCGTGAGCTGAAGCGGCGGGACGGCTTGGACGGTTCACCCGGGCCTGATGGCCAGGTCTTCGGGGCGAGTTCCCGCCGCGGTCCGGCTCAGCTCGCGTCGGTGAGGAACGACAGCCGCACCTGCCGGTCCGGGTTGTCGACATTGAGATCGACCAGCGCGATCGACTGCCAAGTACCGAGGGCGAGCTTTCCGCCGAGTACCGGAACGGTCGCGTACGGAGGGATGAGGGCGGGCATCACGTGCGAGCGCCCGTGTCCGCGCGAGCCGTGCGCGTGCCGCCACCGGTCGTCGGCGGGCAGGAGATCACGCAGCGCGGCCAGCAGATCGTTGTCGCTGCGCGCGCCGAGTTCCATGATCGCGATTCCGGCCGTGGCATGCGGCACGAAGACGTGCAGCAGCCCGTCACCGCCCGCTTCTCGCGCGAATGTCGCGCACTGCGGCGTGATGTCCTGTACCACTTCACTGTGGCCCGTTCTCACCTCGAGCAGCGTGCTCTTCATGCGCCCATCGTCCCCCATCCGCGGCGGCCCGCGCGGCGCGTTCGGGATCTGATGCGGCTGTGTGCTTTTCCACAAGCCGGGTAGGTAGCGGCAAAACCGCTGGCCCCGGCCGGTACCCTGAATGACTGTTACCAGCTTGTTGTCGATCTTGGAGGACCCTGTCGTGGCTCTCGTGGTTCAGAAGTACGGAGGATCCTCGGTAGCGACCGCCGAGCGGATCCGGCGCGTCGCTGAACGGATCGTGGAGACCAAGAAGCAAGGCCACGACGTGGTGGTCGTCTGCTCCGCCATGGGTGACACCACCGACGAGCTGCTCGATCTCGCTCAACAGGTGGCGCCGTCGCCGCCGGCCCGCGAGATGGACATGCTGCTCACCTCGGGTGAGCGCATCTCCAACGCGCTGGTCGCCATGGCCATCCACTCCCTCGGCGCGGAGGCCCGCTCGTTCACCGGCTCGCAGGCGGGCGTGATCACCACGGGCGCGCACGGCAACGCGAAGATCATCGACGTGACCCCCGGCCGCGTCCGCGACGCACTGGACGAGGGCCTCGTGGTGCTGGTCGCCGGCTTCCAGGGCGTGAGCCAGGACAGCAGGGACGTCACCACGCTGGGCCGCGGTGGCTCCGACACCACGGCGGTCGCGCTGGCCGCCGCGCTGGCCGCGGACGTCTGTGAGATCTACACCGACGTGGACGGCGTCTTCACCGCCGACCCGCGGATCGTGCCCGACGCGCAGCGGCTCGAGCAGGTCTCCTACGAGGAGATGCTGGAACTGGCGGCCTGCGGGGCCAAGGTGCTGATGCTGCGCTGCGTCGAATACGCCCGCCGCTACAACGTGCCCGTGCATGTGCGCTCGTCCTACACCGACAAGCAGGGCACCTACGTTTACGGATGGATGGAGGACATCCCCTTGGAGCAAGCAATCCTCACCGGCGTCGCGCACGACCGCAGCGAGGCCAAGGTGACCGTGGTCGGCCTGCCGGACGAACCGGGTTACGCCGCCAAGGTGTTCCGCGCCGTGGCCGACGCGGAGATCAACATCGACATGGTCCTGCAGAACATCTCGAAGGTCGAGACGGGCAAGACCGACATCACTTTCACGCTGCCGAAGACCGAGGGCGCCCGCGCGGTCGAGATGCTGACCAAGCGCCAGTCCGAGATCGGTTTCTCCCAGGTGCTCTACGACGACCACATCGGCAAGGTGTCGCTGGTCGGCGCGGGCATGAAGAGCCACCCCGGCGTCACCGCCAAGTTCTGTGAGGCGCTGGCCGAGGCGGGCGTCAACATCGATCTCATCTCCACCTCCGAGATCCGGATCTCCGTGCTGGTCAAGGACACCGAGCTGGACGAGGCGGTCAAGGTTCTGCACAGGGCGTTCGACCTGGGCGGCGACGAGGTCGCGGTGGTCCACGCGGGAACGGGGCGATAGGGCATGGGTGTTCGCGTAGGAGTCGTCGGCGCGACCGGGCAGGTCGGCGCCGTGATGCGGAAACTGCTGGAGGAGCGCAACTTCCCGGCCGACGAGATGCGGTTCTTCGCCTCGGCTCGTTCGGCGGGCAAGACGCTGCCCTGGCGCGGCCGCGAGATCGTCGTCGAGGACACCGAGAACGCCGATCCGTCCGGCTTGGACATCGCCTTGTTCTCCGCGGGCGCCACCATGTCCCGCGTGCAGGCGCCGCGCTTCGCCGCCGCGGGCGTCACGGTGATCGACAACTCCTCGGCGTGGCGCAAGGATCCCGAGGTCCCGCTGGTGGTCAGCGAGGTCAACCCGGAGCAGGCGCGCAACCTGGTCAAGGGCATCATCGCCAACCCGAACTGCACCACGATGGCCGCCATGCCGGTGCTCAAGCCGCTGCACGACATCGCAGGTCTGCGCCGCTTGATCGTCTCCAGCTACCAGGCGGTCTCCGGCAGCGGACTGGCCGGTGTCGAAGAGCTGGCGAGCCAGGCCCGCGCGGTGATCGATGACGCCGAGAAGCTGACCCACGACGGCCGCGCCGTCGACTTTCCCGCGCCGAACAAGTACGTCGCGCCGATCGCGTTCAACGTGCTTCCGCTGGCCGGTTCGCTGGTCGACGACGGCTCCGGCGAGACCGACGAGGACCAGAAGCTGCGCAACGAGAGCCGCAAGATCCTCGGCATCCCGGATCTCGCGGTGAGCGGCACCTGCGTGCGCGTGCCGGTCTTCACCGGCCACTCGCTCTCGGTGAACGCCGAATTCGCCGAGCCGCTCTCGGTCGAGCACGCCAAGGAGATCCTGGCCAAGGCTCCCGGCGTGAAGCTGGTCGACGTGCCTACCCCGCTCGCCGCGGCGGGCGTCGACGATTCGCTCGTCGGCCGCATCCGTCAGGACCCTGGCGTGCCGGACGGTCGCGGGCTCGCGCTGTTCATCTCCGGCGACAACCTGCGAAAGGGCGCTGCGCTCAACACCATTCAGATTGCCGAGGTATTGCTCAGCGACCGCTGAGACGTTTCTCGATCGAACGGGCCGTGGAATTTCCGCGGCCCGTTCGTCGTTTCCCGCATTCGCGCGACCGCGCCCAGCGTGGATGATGCTGCCGGTGCGGTGGGCGGCTTCATGTCGCTGGTATCCGCGCTGTGCTGGTCGCCGATCGAGCGGCCTGCCGGAGGCGCTTCGGCGACGGATCAGCGGGCCCGCAGTCCGTCGAAGACGACGGCGAAGGTGCGTTCGCGCTGCGCGGGGGTAGCGGCGGTGCCGTGGGTGGCGAGGAAGGCGCCCTTGATGAGGCGCATAAGGTCCTCGACCTCGATGTCGGTGCGCACGCCGCCCGCCTCCTGCGCGCGGGTGAGCAGCCTGCCGATGGCCGCATTGAGTTCGTGCACCGGCCGGAGATATTCCGGGGCGTCCTGCCCGCCTACGGCATCGGCGAGATCGCGCTTGACGCTGCCCTCAGCCACGAGCCGGGCCAGGAAGTCGAAGAACGCGGTCACCGGTTCCGCGGCGTCGGCCAATTCCCTTGCCAGCGCGATGATCCGGTCGACCCGATCCACGATCGCCGCCTCGAACAGCGCTTCCTTGGTGGGGAAGTGCCGGTAGACGGTGCCCGCGCCGACGCCGGCCCGCCGCGCGATCTCGTCCAGCGGCACCGAGAGTCCTTCCGCCGCGAACGCTTCCTGCGCGGCTGCCAGGACCCGCTCGCGGTTACGGCGAGCGTCGGCGCGCAGCGGTCGGCGCTCGGGTTCGGTCACGAGGACCGAGTCTACTGTTGACAAACGGGGCGCACGTTCCGGAAAATAAGCGGGTCTTTCGTTCCGCTTATCTGGAGGTTTGTGATGGCTGCAGAGTCGTCCGTGCGAAGCCCGCGCGAGTTGGTCGAGCGGTTGTTCGGTGAGCTACCGGCCCGCGACCCCGATGCGTTCGTCGCGTTGCTCGCGCCCGACGCGGTCTTCGAAATCCCGTTCACGATCCCTGGCCACCCGACCCGCTTGGAGGGCCGCGAAGCGATCCGCGAGCACCTGGCGCACCGATGGTCGGGCCTGTCCGGAATCGAAGTGCACGCGATCCACCCCCAGGTCTACGAGACCACCGATCCCGAAGTGCTGCTGGTGGAGAACGAGGTCGACATGACCATCCCCGGATCCGGCCGCGCCCGAAGGCGCACCTCCGTCAACGTCGTCCGGGTCCGCGACGGCCAAGTGGTGCTCTTCCGCGACTACATGGACACCGCCCGCTTCGCCCGCCTGGCCGCGGGCTGAACTCCAGCATTGGTCACGCCGGATCACGCAGGAGCACCGCGTCGTTTACCGAGTCGTCGACGATGCGGTCTGGATCGCCAAGGTCGGCAAGCATTAGGACTGATGTCGGCATGCGGGCTGAAAATAGCCTCGCTCGGCGCGGGGCGGGGCTGTTAGCCTGCGCCGATGGCGAATCCTCATCCTCACGTGTATCTCGGCGACCGGATCGTCGCGGCCGAAGCGGCCACGGTGGGCGTCGCATCCGCGGCGGTGTTGTACGGGCTCAGTGTCTACACCGTGTTCCCGGTGCATGTGGATGGGGCAGCGCGTACGGCATTCCGTTTGGACGACCATTTCCGCCGGCTCGAGGAGTCCTGCAAGATCATCGGTATCGATCGATTCGCGCAGGAGTGGGATTACGCGCGTTTCCGCGCGGCCGTCGTGGAGCTGATCGCCGCGAATGCTCCGCGTGAGGACGTTTTCGTGCGTGCGACGGTGCACGTGGTCGAGTCCATTCCGGGGACGCGGGTGCGGGGCTGCGCCATTCGGGTCAGCATCTTCGTCTACGACGCGGTGCCCATCGTGCCGCAGGACGGCATGCGCCTGAAATCCAGTCCGTGGCGGCGCATTCCGGACAACGCGATCCCCTCCCGCGCGAAAGTCAACGGAGCGTACGTGAACTCGGTGCTGGCCAAGCAGGACGCGATCGACAGCGGCTACGACGACTGCGTCTTCCTCGACGGCAACGGGCACGTCTGCGAACTCAGCGCGGCGAACATCTTCCTGGTCCGCAACGGCACGTTGATCACGCCGGACGTTTCCTGCGACATCCTCGACGGCATCAACCGCAGGACCGTTCTCACCTTGGCGGCGGAGGACGGCATCCCGGTGGTGGAGCGCACCGTGGATCTCACCGAGTTGTACATCGCCGACGAAGTGTTCGTCACCGGCACATCATCCGGTGCCGCGCCGGTCGTCGAGGTGGACGGCCGCCTGGTCGCCGACGGCGTTCCCGGCCCGATCTCCCAGGCGCTGCGCAAACGCCACCATGCGGCATTGCGCACCGACGACCTGCACGGCTGGGTCACGGATCTGTCCGCGACCAGGTAGCGGCTCGTTCAGCGGATGGCCGGGGTGCGCGGGTCGGGTCCCAGGCAGACCAAGATGGCGCAACCCGGCGGGGTGTCCGCGAACGGCGGATCCAGCGGGTGGCTCAGGCAAGCGAAGACGTTGCAGCCCGGATAGGCGGCGGGACCGAGGCCGAATACCGCGATCAGGATGTCCGTGTCGACGAAACGGCGTGGGTCCAGCCGCAGCGGCGGCTCGACGTATGGTCCCGGGTCGGGTACCGGCCGGTCATAGAACGCGTCGAACACTTTGCGGAAGAACTCGTAGGGCAATTCCTGGGTGTTCTGCACGACTCCGGATACGCCCTGGCTGCTGACGTTCCCGAAGACGCCGGTCCACACCACGGTGAGGTCGAGGCTGGGTATGACGAAGACGTTCTGCATGCCGAGGCCGGCCATCGCGTACACGTCGTCGGGCAGGAAGTCGGCGATTTCGGCGCAACCGCCACCGAGCCAGAACAGGTAGCCGTAGCACGCATTCGTGGGTGAGGGCGTGCGCGCCTTGCGCAGGTAGTCGCGGGAGACGATCTGCTGCGCTCCCCAGCGCCCGTCGTTGCTCACCAGGAGTCCGAGCTTCGCGAAATCGTTCGGCGGGATCATCAAGTGCGCGTAGCCGTAGGTGTGCCCGGATCGGTCCTGAGCCCAGTAATAATCCCCGCGAGGAATTCCGAGCGGATCGAACAGCTCGCGCTGCGCGAAATCTTGCAGAGGTTCGCCGACGGCCAGCTCCAGCACGTAGGCCAGGAGATCGACATTGCGCTGGCTGTAGGTGAAGACGGTGCCCGGCGGGTTGTCCAGCGGCACGCCAAGCGCCTGCACCGCGCTGTCCGGGTCGACCGGGATCACGCCGGTGACGCCCTCGGTCAGCACGCCGACCCGCATGCCCGAGGTCTCGGTGAGCAGATTCTCGACGGTGATCGACCGGTGCTCCGCATCACCGAGCCCGGCGGGCAGGTAACGGTCGATGGGCGCGTGGAGATCGAGTTTTCCTCGGTCCCACCCGATTCCGGCGAGCAGCGAGACGACGCTCTTGGTCGCACTCCAGATATTCCACGCCACGTTGCCGGTCTGGTCGTTCGTCGGTCCCTCGCCGATGAGGCAGTTGTGCCGGAACACCTGCACATTGAAGCGGTTTCGGCCGTTCGCGAAGGTCAGCGCATCCCGCAGTTTCGCGGAATCCAGACCGACTTGTTCCGGTGCCGCCCGCTCCAGGTCGCGCCCCGAGGTGACCGCGCACCGCACCTCGTCGCCGGTCGCGGCGGCCGCGCCTCCGGCGAAGACGTTGCCCGCCACCAGCGAAACCGCCGCGATTCCCGCCAGGAATCCACCGAAGCGCCCCATGTGCAAAAGGCTAGCGCCCTTTGGCCTGTTCACGCGGTAAACAGGCGGGAAACTGGACGTTTGATATTCGCATCGAGGCGTGGACCGGCCCGGCTCCTAGCGGTAGCGCTTACCCAGCACATACAGCGCCGCGCCGAGGACAAGCGCGCCGAGCCCGGTGAGAACGGAACCGAGGGGCAGTGCGAATCCGACGACGACGCACCCCGCCGCCCCGACCACCGGAATCCATCGGGGCGGCCGATTCTCCTCGACGGTCAGTGTGGCGGCGGAGAGGTTGGCGATCAAGTAGTAGAAGAGCACCGTGAACGAGGAGAACCCGATGGCCGCGCGTACATCGAAGAGCGCGGCGACCACGGCGACGATCGCGCCGACCACCAGTTCGGCGCGGTGCGGCACCGCGAACCGCGGATGCACGGCGGCGAGCGCGCCCGGCAGATAGCGGTCTCGCGCCATGGCCAGCATCGTGCGGGATACGCCGAGGATCAGGGCGAGCAGCGATCCGGCCGCCGCGAGCACCGCGCCGATCCGCACCACCGGCGCGGCAGCGGGGACGCCCGCCGCGCTGACCATTCGCGCCAGCGGGTCGGCCGCATCGGCCAGTCCGGCAGAGCCGAGCACGCTCAGCGTCGCGACCGCGACCAGCGTGTAGACCGCGAGGGCGAGTGCGAGCGCGATCATGATGGCGCGGGGGATGGTGCGTTGCGGTTCGCGCACCTCCTCACCGAGCGTGGCGATGCGCGCGTACCCCGCGAACGCGAAGAACAGCAGTCCCGCCGCCGTGAGCACGTCGCGCGGACCGACCCGGCCGGACAAGGCGGTTGCCGCCGAATGCGTTCCGAACAGCCCGATCACGATCACCACGGCGAGTACCGCGAGCACTACCGCGACGAGCACCCGAGTCGCGAACGCCGACTTCTGCACGCCCGTGTAATTGATCGCGGTGATCGCCACCACCGCGCCCACCGCCACGGCGTGCGCCTGCTCGGGCCAGGCGTAGCTACCGACCGTCAGCGCCATAGCCGCACACGAGGCCGTCTTCCCCACGACGAATCCCCACCCCGCGAGATATCCCCAGAAAGGTCCGAGCCGCTCCCGCCCATACACATACGTGCCGCCGGAAACCGGATATCGCGCCGCCAGCCGCGCCGACGACGTCGCATTGCAATACGCCAGCACCGCCGCCACCGCGAGCGCCACCAGCAACCAACTCCCGGCTGACGCGGCCGCGGGCGCGAGCGCCGCGAATATCCCCGCACCCACCATCGCCCCCAACCCGATGACCACCGAATCGGCAAGCCCGAGCCGTCGACGCAAAACCCCATCTCGCGACGCCATTACCGCATCCTCCCCCACCGCCCACGCCCTCGCAGGGCGACTCCGCGAGTGGCACATGGCCGCGGGAGAACGTGAGAAGCCCGCACAACCATGTCCCCCTCGTGGAGTGGACCTCTGGAAGCGACAGCGCCGCCAGGTCGGAATGACCTGGCGGCGCCGTGAGCTGGGACACCGTGCTGGTGTCTGTAACCGTCGACGTCCCACAAGCGCCTCTCGGCGGGTGGTCGCTCGTAGCGACAAAGGGTGCGGCCCGGGGCTGTCCGGACGCCGACGGTGGGGTGTCGACGTCCCACAAGCGCCTCTCGGCGGGTGGTCGCTCGTAGCGACAAAGGGTGCGGCCCGGGGCTGTCCGGACGCCGACAGGGGGTTCAACCACGCACTCGCGGAGGCTATTCCGGGAGGGATTTGTGACGCTCGCCACTCGGCGCGTCGATGTGGTGTGCCGGGCGGCACGACCACGTTCGGTGATCCGACGAGCAGGCTCGACCGCTGGAAGACCGAACTCGACACCGCGATCCCCGGTGACGAGCGCGACACCACCACTCCGGCCGCACTGGCCGCGGACTACCGCGTCTTGGCGTTGGGCGACGCGCTCGGCGCCCGGGGACGCGACCAGTTGGCCGCCTGGCTGAAGGCGAACACGACCGGTGGCAAGCGCATCCGTGCGGGGTTGCCCGCCGAGTGGGTCACCGGCGACAAGACGGGCACCGGCTTCTACGGCTCCGCCAACGACGTCGCGATCGTCTGGCCCGGAGGCGGCCGGGCGCCGATCGTGATCGCGATCATGAGCCGCAAACCGGCCGAGGACGCCGAGGTGCACAACGACCTGCTGGCGGAAGTGACGAAGGTGGCCGTAGACCGGCTCCGGTGACACTCGCCGGGTGGGTCGACCGGAGCGGACTCCGAAGATTACGACGACTTGTAGTAGACCTGGCCGGATCAGGCGGCCAGGCTCGGTCACCTACAGCAGGCCCCACCAGTAGAGCAGGGTCGCCAGAATCCAGACCACCACGGTTTCCATCGTCGCTCCCAATCTTCTTGGCGCACTTGTGACCATCATCCCGTGATCCGGGGCCGGGCGGTAGGCGCTTGCGGGGTCACCGCTCGGTCAACCCGCTCATCTGCGATTTCGATCTTGCAAGGTGTTCTTAAGTGCGCGCCAAGCCCGCCCCTGCATTCTTTGTCTCGCGGGAGGGACATACCCAGCACCGCAGGTGCGAACCGAGGAACGGCCTGTCTCGAGGGGTGACAGGTCGGAACTCGGGGGCGGTGTCCGCCGGGCCGGTCTACGAGGGGTGGCCGGCCCGGCGGACGCGGGACGCGGAGCGGTCGCTCGCGCTGGCTCTTCCTGGAGCTGACCGGCAACGAGACGGTGTTGCCGCTGCCGAAGGTAACCCACGAGCGTGCGGCGCCGGGACCCACGCGAGGCAGGCGCGGCCGGGCTGGTCGTGAAGGGTGACCGGCCGGCCGACCTGAAACAAGTTCTAGACAGTTTGCTATATTTGTCTTACGGTCGATACATGGTGGATGTTGCGTATCGGACGGCTCCGGTTTTCGAACTTCGTTCCGGTCCTACTTGGGCCTCGCCGTGGGAGATGTACGCGGCACTGCGTGAGCACGATCCGGTGCAGCACGTCGTACCGACCGCGCGACCGGAGAACGACTACTGGGTGCTCACCCGGCATGAGCACGTCTACGCGGCGGCGCGCGACAGTGACACGTTCTCCTCCCGCGACGGGCTGACGGTGGAATACGGCGAGCTCGACGAACTCGGCCTGACCGACAATCCTCCGCTGGTGATGCAGGACCCGCCGCAGCACACCGACTTCCGCAAACTGGTCGCTCGCGGATTCACCCCGCGCCAGGTCGAGGAGGTGGAGCCGGTGGTCCGCCGCTTCGTGCGCGACCGGCTCGACGCCATCGCGGCCCAGGGCGGCGGGGACATCGTCAAGCAATTGTTCAAGCCGCTGCCGAGCATGGTGGTGGCGTATTACCTCGGGGTGCCGGAACAGGACCGGGCGAGGTTCGACGGCTGGACCGATGCCGTCGTCGCGGGCAGCATCGACCGGACGAACACCAAGGCGCAGGCGGCGTCGGCGGAGATGATGGGCTACTTCGCCGAGCTGATCAAACGCAGGCGCACCGACCCCGGCGACGACACCGTGTCCCTGCTGGTACAGGCGGGAATGGCGGCCGAAGACACGGACGTGCGCGGGTTGATCCAGATCCTCGCCTACACCTGGACCATGGTCGCGGGCGGCAACGACACCACCACCGGCCTGCTCGGCGGCGCCGTGCAACTGCTGCAACAGCACCCGGACCAGCGCGCGGCGCTCGCCGCGGAACCCGACCGCATTCGCGTCGCGGTGGAGGAGTTCGCCCGGCTCACCGCACCGGTGCAAGGGTTGGCGCGGACCGCGACGCGCGATGTGGAACTGGCCGGGAAGACGGTGCCCGCGGGGCGGAAGGTGTTACTGGTGTTCGGGTCGGCCAACCGGGACGAGCGGGCGTTCGGCGCCGACGCCGACGAGCTGGATATCGACCGGAATCCGCAGCGCATCCTCACCTTCGGGCACGGGCCGCATCACTGTCTCGGCGCGGCGGCCGCGCGGATGCAAGCCCGTGTCGCGCTCGAAGAGTTGCTCGATCGCTTTCCGGAGTACGTCGTCGACATCGACGCGGTCGAGTACGCGAGCGGTCCGTACGTCCGCAGGCCGACTACTGTGCCGTTCCGGTGCGGGGCGTGACCACGGAAGACCTCGTTCGCGCCGGAAGGGACACGGCATGAGTGGCGATTGGCTGGCCGATGGTCGCGCCGAATTGGCCGGTGAGCGCATTCTCGACGCGGTGCGCGCGCTGTTCATCGACAAGGGCGTCAGCGGGGTCGGCATGGCCGAAGTCGCCGACGCCGCGGGCTGTTCCAGGGCGACGCTGTATCGCTATTTCGAGAATCGGCAGGCGCTCTACGTGGCGTTCGCGGGCCGGGAGGCGCGGCAGCTGGTCGAGCGGGTCTGGCGGGACCGGGCGCAGCCCGCGGGCCCGGAGCCGGGGGAGCAACTGCTCGACACGTTGACCGCCCTGTTGGCCGAGGTGCGCAAGACGCCGCATCTGGCGGTCTGGTTCGAACCGTCCAACGCGGGAATCGTGGCCCAGCTGGCCAATTCGCCGGGTGTGGTCGACGCGCTCGCCACGGATTTCGTCGCCGGATTCCGTCCTGGGTTGCCCCCGCTCGCGGCCGAGCGCGTCGGCCGGTGGGTGGTGCGCGCGATGGTGTCGTTGCTGACGCTACCCGGCGCGGGAGAAGACGAGGAACGAGCGATGTTGCGCACCTTCGTGCTGCCGTTCCTGCTCGACGACCGGACCGTGATCGACTGATGCCGGTCGTCGACCGGAGCCCCACGGGACTCCGGTCGAAGCGCGGGCCACGGGTTCAGACGGTCGCCGCCGAGTAGTCGGGCAGGTCGTAGGTCTCGGTCTTGCTCAGCATCCGCATCATGACCGGTCGCATCGCTTTCGACATCATCATTTTGCTGAGGGTGTGGCCCGCGCGGATGCCGAAGCGTGACTTGGGCGTCATCGCGTTCAAGCCGCCCGGCTGCAACTGCTGGGCCGTCTTCACGAAGGGGCGCAGGACCTCTTCGTAGCGGGCCAGCCCCTGTCCGGGGTTGTCGGCGTGCGCGGCGAGCTCACCGGCGAGCACGTACGCGCCCACCAGTGCCATCGCGGTGCCCTGCCCGGTGAGCGGGGAACCGCAGTACCCGGCGTCGCCGAGCAGGACCACCCGGCCCTGGACCCAGCTCGGCATGTCGATGCGGGCCAGCTCGTCGAAGTAGAAGTCCGGCGCATCGGTCATCGCCGCCGCGATGCGAGCGGACTCCCAGCCGCCGCCGGCCAGGCGCTCGCGGATGAACTGCTGCTGTGCCGCGACGTCCCGGCGCAGCGCGGGATCCGCCGCCGCGCGGATCACGACGAGCGCTTTGCAGGTGGCCGGGTCGGCGTCGGGGCGCATGCCCAAGCCGGTGGCTCCGACCAGCGAATGCATCGTGAACCAGTGCGGTTCCAGGCCTTCCGGTCGCGGCAGCGTGAAGAACGACATGTATCCGCCCAGGTACGTCGCGAACTGCTCCTCCGGGCCGAACACCATCCCGCGGGTAGCGGAGTGCAGCCCATCCGCGCCGATCACGATGTCGAATCGCTCGGCCGCGCCGGAAGCGAAGGTCACGTCGGCGCCCGCGTCGTCCTGCCGGATGTCGGTGATCCACTCGCCGTAGCGGTAGTCGACGCCGCCTTCGGCCTCGAGCAGGTCGAGCAGCACCTGGTTGAGGTCCCCGCGGGTGATCTCGATTTCGGCGACGGCGCCCTTGCCGTCGAAGAGTTCGGCGGGCATGCGGAGGATTTCGCGGCCCGCGTCGTCGACGTACTTCATGCCGCGCTCATCGAGCTGATAATCGCGGATGCCGGGCATCATGCCCATCCGCCCGGCCACCTCGCGGCTGGGTCCGCGCAGGTCGACGGCCTGCCCGCCCGGTCGCGGCGCCGCGGCGCGCTCCACCACGGTGGCCCGGATGCCGGACCGGAGCAGCTGCAGCGCGACGGCATTGCCGCCGATGCCGCCGCCGGCGACGAGCACGCGGAGCTGGCTGCTTACGGACTTGGCGCTCATGACTTTTCCTCGACTCCCAGGGGTTTGTCCAAATGTCTTAGACATATGTCTAACGCGACTCTTGCACGAATGTCTAGTACAAATGTCTAAACGACCCCGAACGGGAAAGGCCCATGGCGGCGAGGAGTTCTCGCGGCCATGGGCCTTTGGTGGATCGCAGGAGCTAGGCGCGGTCTCGGAGGTATCCGCGCCAGCTCGCGTGGTGGGTGATGTCGGTTGCGGCGCACGCGGCGTCGTAGGTACAGGCGAACCCTACGACGTCGCGGCCATCGGCGAGTTCGATGCTGGTCAGCGCCATGGGAGCCGGCAAATCGGCGAGGAAGCCACCCAGCCCCGCCGGGGAGACGCGGAACAGTTCCCCTTCGATCGGAGCGCCGCGGCCCGGTCCGTGTCGCACCAGCCCCGGCTTGGGCGGCGTGGTGTCCAGTGCGGTCAGGCGGTAGGCGTCGGTGGTCCGGATGTCGCCGAGGAAGCGGGCGCCCAGTTGCTCGAGCTGCCAGTGCAGCGGCTGCCCGCGCAGGTGCGCGCCGAAGACGGCCAGGTCGACACCGCGATCGACGAACAGCGGAGCACTGTCGAGACCGACCAGACGGGCGGCGAGATCGACGGCCACCTGATCGGCGAAGGCGGGAGTGACCAGCATGACGCCGAACGGCGCGCCCTCGGTGGTAGGGGCGCCGGGGACGGCGACGGCGGCCATGTCAAGCAGGTTGCAGAAGTTGGTGTACGTGCCCATCCGCCGGTTGATGCCGACCGGATCGGCCCGCACCGCGGCGATGCTCGGGTGCTCGGTGGTCGTCGGCAACAGCAGTGCGTCGAAGCCGTGCAGGAGTTCGGCGGCCGCCGCCTTGGCGCGGGCGAGTGTGTCGAGGTCGGCGGCGAAAGCGGGACCGGTCTTCTGCCGCGCCGCGCCGATGATGGCGGCGACCGTGGGATCGGCGCCCGCGGGGGCGGTGTCCAGGAACGCGCCCACCGCGGCATAGCGTTCGGCGACGAGCGCGCCGTCGTAGAGCAACAGCGCGGCGTCGAGCAGGGCGGAGATGTCGATCTCCTCGGTCTTCGCGCCGGTTTCGCCGACCGCGGCGACAGTGCGCGCGAACGCTTCTCGATATGGCTCGCTGAGCGCGGCCAGGTCCTCGGGACGCGGCACGGCGATGCGCGGCGCGAGCGGGGCGGCCAACCGGACGTCGGCGGGCCAGCTTCGGCTGCGCGGGTCACGCGGCTCCGGGCCCGTCATCATCGCCGCCGCGGCTACCGCCGAGGCGAGGTCGGCGGCGAAGACCGTCACGGCGTCGTAGTCCGCGCAGGCCGGCACGGTCCCGTGCGCCGGGATCACGCCCAGCGTGGCTTTGATGCCGACGATCCCGTGCAGTGCGGCTGGCACGCGGCCGGATCCGGCGGTGTCGGTGCCGATTCCGATATCCGCGATGCCGAGCGCGACCGCCGCCGCGGAACCGGAACTCGACCCGCCCGACACCAACTCCGGGTCGAAAGCGTTGCGCACCGCGCCGTACGGGCTGCGCGTCCCGACCAGACCGGTGGCGAACTGGTCCAGATTCGTCTTGCCCAGCACCAGCGCTCCGGCCGCGAGCAACCGCTCGATCGCCGCCGCGGTCACCTCCGGCTGGTAGGCGAACTCGGGGCAGGCCGCGGTGGTCGGCAGCCCCGCCACATCGATGTTGTCCTTCACCGCCACGAGGACTCCGGCCAGCGGCAAGGTCTCTCCGGCGGCGAGCCGTCGCGCGAGGGCGGCCGCTTCGGCGGCGACCTCGTGCTCCGGTCGCAGGGTGATCCACACCTCCGGCCGATCGACCTCGACGATCCGCCGATAGGCGGCCGCGACGCGTTCGACGGGGTCGGCTGCCGTGTTGCCTGGAACGGGCATTCAGTCGACTCCGATCACTAGTAGGGGAGTGCCCGGCTCCACCTTGGCGCCGGGCGCGGTCAATACCTTCAGCACGGTGCCCGCGCTCGGGCTGTGCACAGGTAGTTCGAGCTTCATCGCCTCCAGGACGGCCACCGGCGCATCGGCCGTGACGCGCTGCCCCGGCTCGACTTCCACGCGCCACACATTGCCGATCATCGGCGCGGACACCACCGTCGCGTCGGCGGGCAGCCCGGCCAACGGGTCTTCGATCGGTGCGGCGACGGGCGCGACGGTGCCGCGTTCGAACTCGCCCGCCGCCCGCCAGGCTTCCTTCTCCGCCTCGAACGCGGCGGCCTGCCTGGTCTCGAACTCAGCGATCGAATCGGCCTCCGTGCGCAGCAGCCGCAGATGGTCGGCGAGCGCGAAACTGCCCTCGCTCACCTCGGCGTCGAATCTGCCCGCCTCGGCCGCGGCACGGTGTTCGAGCAACTGCTCCGCGCCGACGGGTTCCCAGACGATGCGATCGAAGAATCGGAACAGCCAGGGCGTGCCCGCTTCGAACGGCGCGGACTGCCGGTAGCTGGACCAGATCGGCACGGTGCGGCCGATCAGTTGGTAACCGCCCGGTGAGGCCATACCGTAGACGCACAGGTACTTGCCGCCGATGCCGACCGCGTCGGAGGGAGTCCAGGTGCGCGCCGGGTTGTACTTGGTGGTGACCAGGCGGTGCCGCGGATCGAGCGGAACCGCCAGCGGCGCACCGAGGTACACGTCTCCGAGACCGAGGACCAGATACTCGGCGTCGAAAACGGTGGCGCGCACATCGTCCACGCTGTCGAGCCCGTTGATGCGGCGGATGAACTCGATGTTCGACGGCAGCCAGGGCGCGGCGTCGCGCACGCCGCTGCGGTAGCGGTCGATCGCCTCGGCGATGGAGGGATCGTCGAACGACAGCGGCAGCCGGATGGTGCGGCTCGGCACCACCAGGTCGGTCGTGGCGGGCAGGTCGAGTTCGAGTTCGGCCAACGTGCCGAGCAACCGATGCTGCGGCAGCACCTCCGGGTCGAAGTGGACGTGCAGCGACCGGACGCCCGGAGTCACGTCGAGAATGCCGGGCAGCCGCACGGCCGCGAGAGCTTCGGCCAGTGCGTGCACCCGCATGCGCAGCCCCAGATCGAGGACCATCTCGCCGTATTCGACCAACACGTTGTCGTCCCCGCCGCGCAGATAGCGCACGCGCGGGCGGTCCCGCGACGCCTCGACACTGCCGAGTACGCCGCGATCACGCAGGGCGGCACGGGTATCGGTGACCAGATCCGGCACCCGGCTCCCGTGGGACGCGCGCAACGCGGCCGCCTTGTCGTCGTCGACCGGCACGAACCGCACCGAGTCGCCGGGACGCAACTGGCCCATCCGCCAGCGATGCGCGGACACCACGGTGAGCGGACAGGCGAAGCCGCCGAGGCTCGGACCGTCGGGACCGAGCAGGATGGGCGTGTCGCCGGAAACGTTCAACGCGCCAACGCTGTACGGGTTGTCGTGCAGATTGGACGGGTGCAGCCCGGCCTCACCACCGTCGGTGCGCGACCAGGCCGGTTTCGGGCCCTCCAGCCGGATGCCGGTGCGGTTGGCGTGGCTCCCGACTCGCCATGGGTACGTGCAGAACTGGGTCATGTCGGCGTCGGTGAAGTACGCGGGCGAGGTCTGCGGGCCGACACCGACCGCGAGCTGCCACTCGTGGGTGAACTCCGGCCGGTCACCCGGCGGTACCGCGGCCGGCGCGCCGAGCGTGTCGGCGGGCGCCGGGGCGATTCCGAGCACGTCGCCGGTGGCCACCGCCTTACCGGTCACACCTCCGAATCCGCCGAGGGTGAAGGTGGACGCGCTGCCGTGATAGAGCGGCGCGTCGATGCCGCCGCGCACCGCCAAATAGGTGCGCAGGCCGGTGTCGGTCGGTGCGCCGATGTCCAGTACCGCGCCCGCGGCCACGGTGACGGGCTCCCACATGGCCACCGGGCGGCCGTCCACCGTCACCGGCGCCGGCGCACCGGTGACGCACACGACCGTGGTGTCGGAGAAGCGCAATTGCGGGCCCTGCAAGGTGCATTCGAGCGCCGGGACGCCGACCGGGTTGCCGACCGCTGTGTTGGCGAGGGTGAAGGAGAGGTCGTCCATCGGACCGGACGGCGGAATGCCGACCTCCCACAAGCCGATCCGGCCCGGATGGTCCTGCACCGTGGTCATGGTTCCGCCGCGCAGCACGTCGATGCGGCGGCCGACCGGGCGGATCTCGGCCAGCGTGGTCGTGGTGTGCTCGGTGCGCAGGACCCGGCCGTCGGCCGCGGCCTGGCGCAGTTGCGGCAGATTCGTCTGCACACCGTAGACGCGGGTCGCGCCGAGCGCGGTGCGCAGCGTGGCGAAGGCGTCGGCTCGGCTCTCGCCCGCGCTGATCACCTTGGCCAGCAGCGGGTCGTAATACGAACTGACCTCCGAACCGGTGCCGACCCAGGTGTCGACCCGGACCTCGTCCGGGAAGTGCGCGGCCGTGACCAGGCCCGCGCTCGGACGGTAATCGTGGCCTGGATCTTCCGCGTAGACCCGCGCCTCCACCGCATGGCCGGTGATCGCCGGTCCGCTCTCGGGCTGCTCGTCCACCATCGCGGTGTCGCCGCCGGCCAGGCGCAGCATCCACTCGACCAAGTCGACGCCGGTGACCGCCTCGGTGACCGGGTGTTCGACCTGAAGGCGAGTGTTCATCTCCAGGAACGACGCGGCGCCGCTGTCGGTGTCGTAGACGAACTCCACCGTCCCGGCCGAGCGGTACCCGACCGAGCGGGCCAGTTCCCGCGACGCGGCGAGCAGGTGCTCGGACAACTCCGCGGTGAGTCCCGGTGCGGGCGCCTCCTCGATCACCTTCTGGTTGCGACGTTGTAGCGAGCAGTCCCTGGTGCCGAGGCTGACGACGCGGCCGTTGCCGTCACCGAACAGCTGCACCTCGACGTGCCTGGCGCGCGCGACGAAACGCTCCAGGAAGACGCCCGCCGAACCGAAGTTCGCCGCGGCGATGCGCTGCACCCGCTCGTAGGCCGCGCGCACCTTGTCCGGGCCGAAGCAGGCCTGCATACCGATGCCGCCACCGCCGCCGACCGCCTTCAGCATCACGGGGAAACCGATCCGCTCCGCTTCCGCCACCGCGTGTTCGGCCGATTCGAGCAGGTCGCTGCCCGGGATGAGCGGCACGCCCACCGCGCGTGCGGCGGTGCGTGCGGTGTGCTTGTCACCGAAGACGCGCAGTTGCTGTGGGGTCGGTCCGACGAACGCGATGCCCGCTTTCTCGACCTCGGCGGCGAAATCGGCATTTTCCGAGAGAAATCCGTAGCCGGGATGAATTGCTCCCGCTCCGGTCGTCAGCGCCGCCTCGACCACCGAATCGGCACGCAGATAGGACTGCGCGGCCGGTCCCGGACCCAGGTGCACGGCGACATCGGCCATTTCGACGTGCGCGGCGCCGATATCGGCATCGGAGTAAACGGCCACCGTCTTCAGCCCGAGTTCCCGGGCCGTGCGCATGATGCGGCAAGCGATCTCGCCGCGATTGGCGACGAGTACCGTATCGAATTCCAGACTCATTACCGCTCCCTGCTATTCCGTAGCCAGCGACATCGCCGCGATCGCGCGGGTGACCCGCTCGAGCACCACGTCCAGCGATTCACCGATGTGCGCGTGCAGCAGCCGATACGCGAGCGGAAGGTCTTCCGCCAGCACGGCGTCCAAGATTCCGAGGTGCTCGGCGATGGTGGTCTCGATCCGGTTGTTGACCATGAAGTCGTACATGCGTACGTGCCGGATGCGGGAATTCACCGCTCTGAGCGCGCGAACCATCTCGGTGTTGCCCGCCGCGGTCAGCAGCGTGACGTGGAATTCCTCGTCGCGCACCACGAAGCCGGGCTCCTGGGCCGGAGGGTTGGCGCGCAGTTCCAGCCAGGCGGCGCGCTCGGTTTCCAGCAGCGCCCGATCGTGCGTGACCGCGGGATTGGTCATCGCGCGCTGGAGACCGCCCAGCTCCAGCGTGATTCGCAGCTCGTACAAGTCGCGGATCAGCGGGATGCTCGGCCGGACCGGACTGAACCCGTATTCTTCGCGTTGGAGTAGTCCGTCCGAGCACAGGACGGTCAGCGCTTCGCGAATCGGCGTGCGCGAGATGCCGAAGCGGGTGGAGAGTTTCGGCTCGGTAAGACGTTCGCCGAACTTGATGTCCCCGTTCATGAGTTCGCTGCGTAGCTTCTCGTACACCACGTCGCGCAGGGGTTTGCCCGCCGCGTCGGCCAGTGTCGCTATCCGTGTCGACATGGCTGTATACGCTATTGACCTCGCATTTCGATCGAGTGACCGTAAGTTATCGCCGCGTTAGCGTCTGCTCACCGCGCCGGTCGGAGCAATGTTCGGCGGCCGTCCAGGGTACTCGGAGCGAAACGAAATCCCGCGCGGCCCCGACAGTGTCATCGAGTCGGTTGTCCATCAGCGAAGCATCAAGGAGACGGTATGAAGCGCAGCACGAAGATCGCCGGAGCACTCGCCGCCGCGGCGATGGCGACCCTTGTGGCGGTCGGCAACGCCCAAGCCGACCCGGGCACGGTCTACTTCTCGGCGGGCAGCACGAACTGCGCGATCTTCGCGGACGGCTCCGTCGGATGCGATTTCG